>JALYVG010000005.1 GCA_030853345.1 Actinomycetota bacterium
GGCTCTGGCTCAGCCGGTAGGGAGTCCCACCGGGCGGGTTGGACGGGGGATGCACCCCGTGCGGCAGCGGTGTCGATGTCACCGTGCTTCACTCGGCGGACTCTGCCTCGCTGCTCCAGTCGATTGAGATGACGTCAACGAGGCCTTGGTCGTCGACTTCGTGCTCACTCACGGCGATGGCAGCCGACTGCCGGTGCGTGTGCGCGGCGAACTCCGGGGTTCGCACGTCGGGCACGCAGATCTGAACAGGCCGTTAACCCTGCCCGCGGCGGTGTTCGCCGCCCGCTCTCGTGTGCTCGACATGCTTGGGGCGACGCGAGCCACGCTGCCTCGAGCCGTAGTCACGCAGTTCGGCACGCAGGTTGCTCAGGTGGCTGAGCAGCGCAGGCTGCAGAACAAGTCCCGCCGAATCAGCGCGGATCGCCGAATAGGGCGCAGTCGAGCGATCGACTTCTGGGCTTGTATGGCGTGGTTATGCGCGGGCTTAGCGGCCCGGCACCACGGAATGGGGACCGTATCTCAGCGAGGGTTTCCGGGTTCGTCGTCGCCGTTCTGTAACCGCGGATCGCGTTTGGCGGCTCGTTCTTGCAAAGTTTGCGCCTCTGCTCGTTCGCGTTCGGCCTCGGCCCAATGTCACTGGGGTCCCGTTCGCTTTCGGCCGCACGCGGTTCGGCCTCGGCGCGTTCCTGCCGCGCTCGCGCGGCTTGTTCATCTGCCGCCGCCCGCGCGGACTCGGCCTTCGCCGAACGATGGCCGGCTTCGCGTACGTGTTTTGCAGCTGGACCTGCCTGCGTCCAACCGCTCGAGCCCGCGTCCTTCGACGTGGTGTTCATCCGCAATCTGCTGGTCCACAAGGCCCGCCGTCGGCGCGATCCTCACCCATTCCTGCGAGCTGCTGCGGCCCGACGGCCACCTGCTGTGCGTCGAGCCCGACATCACCGCGCTGCGCTTCCCCGAGCGGGCCGCCGCGGAGCAGGAGTTGGAACAACTCTGGATCCAGATGATGCGGTCGATGGGCAATGACCCCGGCCCCGGCGCCGAAGACCGGCTGGCCGACCTGGTCTCGACGGCTGGGTTCACCCTGGACAGCACAGCGCACCGGGTCGATCCGCTGCCCGTGGAACGCTTACCGGCGTGGACGTCACGTCGGTTGATGGTTGACAAGGGGTTCGCCACGACCGCCGACATCGCGCGGTGGGACACCGTAATCGCGACGCGTCTGCGCGACGTCGGTTTGCTTGCCTGCAGGCTCCCGGTGAGCGCGGTAGTGGCCCATCCCAGCGCCGACCCGCCCAGCGGGCGCCGGTAGACCTGCACGCCAGGCGAATGACCGCAGAGGACATCGGCGTACGACGCAAGATCGTCTAACCTGAGCGGTCCCGACCGAGGCGGGGCGCTGCGGGCTGCACTGTCGCGCTTCGTTTGCCGCACGCACCTGGTCTATAGGCGCCGTGGGCTTGCTGCCCGTCCGTGCCGGGTCCTGCATCTTCGTACACGCACCTGCACGACAGCTACATGTATCTGCTGCGCGTGCCTCATGGCAAACGTGCCGGCGGTGTCGCGGACCCGGTAGGCCAAGGAGAGCGCATCCTGTCATCGGATCGGCGCGTCATGGACGGTCGATCCGCGTCACCAACGGCTATCCCTGCGAGACAGACGCCTCGAGCATCGCCTGAAATCACGTGTTCGAAGCCCGATAGGCACAGTCGTTGGCGAACTGAGGCCTCAGAATCACTCCGATCCTTTGCAGCCGCCGCGCGGCCGCGAAGTTCCAGGAAGGCGTCTTCGGGGTGCCGGCGGGCTTGCCCGCTTCGAGACACGGTGCGCTAAGGGGCTCGGCCGCTAAGAAGCGCGGGTGGGTGGGACGGTCAGCGTGATGTCGTTGTGGAATCGACAATCTGTCCGGCGGTCCAGAGGATTTGTTCGATGGCGGCTTCGCGGGACAGCCCGGCGAGGTCGACGAGCCAGATCGCGGCCTCGAGCGAAACGGTGGCGGCCAGGGCCAGCGTCAGGCGACGGAACTCCTGCGGTGGCAGTTGGGCGCGTAAGGGCGCGAGGGCGTCCTCGAACCACATGATTCGTCTGCCTTGGCGCAGGGGCAGCTCGGCCTGATTGGCGGGTTCCGCTAGCGAGAGTCGGAGCTGAGCCCGCAGGGCGACCTCATTCGCGACGATCGAGTCGAGAATGCCGCGGGCGACGTGGCGAACCCTGTCGATGGTCTCTGCAGGCGGCTGCTCCGGCAGCAGGCTGTGCATCTCGATGATGGGGTAGGCCGAGACCAGCAGCGCACGTTGGTTAGGGAAGTACCGATACGCCGTTGCCCGCGACACTCCAGCCTGGGCTGCGGCCTCCTCAACGGTTGGGACAACTCCCTCAGCCATGCGCTGACGGGCTGCCTCCACGAGTGCGGACTGGGTCCGCGCCTTCTGACGCGCCCTACCGCTATTGACATATGAGACATCGCTACTCATGATGAGATTCTAGTCTCATAAAGGGTTAGGATGCGTGATGACATGCAGGCGAACAAGACCTGGCCGAGTCCAACTGGCGGGGCGCACTGGGTATCGAGGCTCACCAAGCTCGAGGCCGAGTTCCACCCGGTAGAGCCTGTTGTCCGGACCCGACTGCCCGCAGCGGCTCCCAGTGCTGGCGGGGATCCCCGCTGTGGGGCTGGCTGCCCGAGGCATCGGCCATCCGGCGAGCACGACACGGACCTGAGGACCAGTGTCGCCATCCGCGTCGTCGCCTGCGTTCTGCTGGTCCTGTCCTCGTGGTGGCTGGTGGCTTGCGGCAGCGGCGCGAACCCTTCCTCGAGCACGACAGCGACGACGGCCGCGATCCTCGCGGCGACCTCAAGAGCGCCCTCGGCCTCACCGCCGCCGGGCGGCCCCGCACCTGCGCGGCTGCTCGGCACATGGACGCGGGTGTCCAAAACTGCGGACAGTGCCGCCGTCCTCACCATCACCACCAACGGCTTCCACGTTGCAGACAACCTCGGTGGCGGCCGCGGCGACATCGTCGTCAACACAGACGAGATCGACTTCTTCAACGTCGCCCAATGCGGCCTCGTCCTGCCACAAGGCGTAGGCCGCTACCAATGGAGGCTCCGGGGAGCCACACTGCACCTCACGCCTCTCAATCACGATCCTTGCCCTGTACGCGATAGCCATTTCGCGAATCAAGACTTCACCAGGAGCGGGGGATGACGGCCGCTGACCGCCTGAGCGCAGGAGGTCAGGATGGTCTTGCCGGGGCTGGATCTCTGGCCGCATGACTGAACCCGCACAATCAGCGCAAGGACGCGTGTCATGGGGTAGCAGCGATCTCTGACGGACCGAATCACGATCGAGCTGCCCGCAAATGCGAGCATCGGCGACGTGCTACCCACGCAGATATTCCGCAACCGTACGCAGAATGCCTTGACCTCGCAGGCTCGCCGAGTGGGATGGGTTTCCCGGTCGATGACTGCCCGCGGCCAGCCACGCGTGATGAGGTGGTGGCCAAGAATCGTAGCCCGATCGGGTCAAAAGCCGACCTGGCACGCACCTACTGGACCTCAGGTGGATCTCCACCGCGCCGTCTGTCGCACGAATTGCTTCAACATCAGCACATCGAAGTTATGCCAAAGGAGGCGGTATCCCTTTGCCAGAAGCGCTTGTGTCTGGTTCTCCGTGAGAGCGGCCCCACCGAGTGGGATACCGGCCTTGAGAATCACGTCCTCCGCGTGCTTCACCGCCTCGACCAGTTCGGGAGCGTCCAAACGGCCGGATACCCCAAGTTCGGTTGACAGATCGAACGGGGCAATGCTCAAGCAGTCGATCCCCTCGACCTGGCAGAGCTGCTCGATGTTCTCGATGGCGCTACGAGTCTCGACCAAGATCGTGCATGCCGTCATATGCCCTCGCTGGTCCAAGTAGTCGAACAGCTCCACGCCCCATCGAGAGTGTGCGACGAAGGGACCCCATCCTCGCCTCCCTCTGGGCGGGTATCTGGTGAGAGCAACGCATTCGGCGGCGGACTCTGCCGTACTCACGAGGGGGAAGACGATCCCCTCGGCCCCCGCGTCAAGCGCCGTCTTCACCAAGGCCTCATCGGAACGGGAAACCCGAACCCACGGGGAGCACGAAGTCCCGGCTGTGCTAGCGACCATCGCGTGCAGGCTCTCGGGCCCGATCGGGCCGTGCTCCTGGTCAATCATCACCACGTCGGCACCCGCCGTCGCCAATGCCTGCGTGGCGACGGGTGAGGGTATGAGATTGATGAAGCCCGCCAGAGGCGAGCCCCCGGCCCTCAAACGCCCGCCGATGCTCGTCAAGACTGCTCCTCGCACTCCGGGCCGCTGCGGGGTGGCTACGGAGTCTCGGTGACATCGACCGCCAGGAACCCCATGATGTCCCAACACCT
>JALYVG010000032.1 GCA_030853345.1 Actinomycetota bacterium
GCACTTTCGTCGATGAACACCGCCACGAACTGCTCGCCGATCTCGACAGCTGGCTGCGCATCCCGGGCATCAGCGCCCAGCCGGAGCGCCATGACGACGTCCGCCGCAGCGCGGAATGGCTCGCCGCCGCCGCGCACCAGGTCGGGTTCCCGACCGTCGAGATCTGGCCGACCGCCGGCCTGCCCGCGGTGTACGCCGAGTGGCCCAGCGCCGACGCCGACGCACCGACGGTGCTCGTCTACGGCCACCACGACGTACAGCCGGTCGACCCGATCGACCTGTGGCACACCGACCCGTTCGAGCCGACCGTTGACGGGGACCTGCTGCACGCTCGAGGCGCCTCCGACGACAAGGGCCAGCTGTTGTTCCACCTGCTCGGCGTGCGCGCCCACCTCGCCGCGACCGGGCGGGACACCCCCGCCGTCTCGCTGAAACTGCTGATCGAGGGTGAGGAGGAGTCTGGCTCGCCGCACTTCGAGGCGTTGCTCGCGGATCGGCGGGCCCGCTTGGACTGCGACGTCGTGGTCATCACCGACACCGGAATGCTGGCCGCCGACAAGCCGAGCACGGTCACCGGCATGCGCGGGATGGCCAGCTGCACGGTGAACTTCCACGGCCCCGACCTCGATCTGCACTCGGGTGTGTTCGGCGGCGCGATCCCCAACCCGGCTACCGCGATCGCACGGTTGGCCGCCGCGTTGCACGACGAGCACGGCCGAGTGCAGATACCCGGTTTCTACGACCACGTTCTCGAACTCACCGACGTCGAGCGCGAGCTGTTCGCCAAGGTGCCGGCCGACGACGCCGAATTCCTCGGCGTCGCCCAGTCGCGCGCGCTGCACGGCGAGCACGGCTTCACCACCCTGGAGCGGCTCGGGGCCCGCCCCACCGCCGAGGTCAACGGGATCGGCGGGGGCTACCAAGGCCGCGGCGGCAAGACGATCGTGCCCAGCGACGCCTTCGTGAAACTGTCCTTCCGGCTCGTGGCCGATCAGCAGCCGCAGGACATCATCAGAGCGGTCGACGCCTTCGTGGCCGACCACACGCCCGAGGGCATCGAGGCCACGGTCGAGTGGGAGGGGGCGGGCGTGGCGCCGTGCCTCGTGCCGCTGGACACCCCCGCGTACCGCGCGCTCGCCGACGCCATCAGCGAGGCGTTCGACGGGCTGCCGGTGCTGCCGACCCGAGAGGGCGGCAGCGGTCCCGAGGCGGCCATCCAGCAGGCGCTCGACGCGCCGATGGTGTTCCTCGGGGTCGGCCTGCCGGACGACCAGATCCACGCCCCGAACGAGAAGGTGAACCTGTCCATGCTCGTCAAGGGTGCAGAGGCGGCCGCGCTGCTCTGGGCCGGCTTCGCCGCGCTGGGTCGCACCGGTCTGGCGGCCACCTGAGCGAGTAGTTGTGCGTGTCTGCGTAGGGTGGTCGGCGTGCCGCCGCGCCCGCCCAAGCTGCCCAGTCCATCCTTTGAGCTCACTCATCACACCCTCGGCAACGGACTGCGTGTTGTCGTGGCACCGGACCGCTCCGCCCCGGTAGTAGGCGTGGCCGTGCTCTACGACGTCGGGATTCGCTCCGAGCCCGAGGGGCGCACCGGCTTCGCCCATCTCTTCGAGCACTTGATGTTCCAGGGCTCGGCCAACCTGGAGAAGCTCGAGCACTTTCGCTACGTGCAGTCCTCGGGCGGCACCTTCAACGGGAGCACCCATTTCGACTACACCGACTACTTCGAGGCGCTGCCGTCCAACGCCTTGGAACGGGGCCTGTTCCTCGAGGCCGACCGGATGCGCTCGCCGCGGATCACCGAGGAGAACCTGGCCAACCAGCTCGAGGTCGTGAAGAACGAGATCCGGGTCAACGTCATGAACCGGCCCTACGGTGGCTTCCCCTGGATCGTGCTCCCCGGCGTCCTGTTCGACACCTTTGCCAACTCGCACAACGGGTACGGCGGCTTCGAGGACCTCGAGAAGGCCACCGTCGAGGACGCCCGTGATTTTTTCCGGACCTACTACGCGCCGGCCAACGCGGTGCTCGCGATCGCCGGCGATCTCGACACCGACGAGACACTCGAACTGGTCGAGAAGCATTTCGGCGGGATCAAGAAGCGTCGAGCACCGAAGCGGCCGAACTTCGCCGAGCCGCAGCTCTCTGCCGAACGCCGGGCCACCCACGACGACCCGCACGCGCCGATCCCCGCGGTCGCGGTCGGCTACCGGGTCCCTGACCCGGTGGGCGATCTGGACGAGCACCTGGCCCACGTCCTGCTCGCCGAGATACTCAGCGACGGCGACGCGTCGCGGCTGCAGCGACGGCTCGTGCAGCGCGACCAGATCGTCACCGACATCGGCGCCTATATCGGCGAGTTCGGCGATCCGTTCGACGAACGCGATCCGACGGCGCTGACGATCACCGCGCACTACTCCGATGCTGGATCGCTCGAGACCATCCTGCGCGCCATCGACGAGGAGCTGTCAAGGGTGGCCGACGACGGGCTGGTGCCGGGCGAGCTGGACCGGGTCCGCACCCGGTTGGTCAGCGTGCTGCTGCGCGAGTTGGATGCCGTCCTGTCGCGCACCCTCAACTTCGCCAAATTCCAGTTGATCTACGGACGCGCGGAGCTGATCGCCGAACTCCCGGACCGCCTGGCCGCGGTCACCGAGGACGCGGTTCGCGCCGCCGCTGCCGCGTTGCGACCCGACCGGCGCGCCGTGCTCGAGCTGATCGCGGGGGGTGCCACATGACGGTTCCCGCGCTGACCAGACCGCGGACTGCCAAGAAGCTGACCGTCACCGAACGCACGACCGAGACCGGGTTGCGGGTGATCGTCGTGCGCAAGCCCGGCGTGCCGCTCGTCGAGCTACGCCTGCGACTGCCGTTCGCCTCGGCGCGGGCGACCCATTCGGCTCGCTCGGCGCTCCTGTCCGACGCGATGCTCACCGGTGCGGGCGACTATGACCGAGCCGGGCTCGCCGCGGCGGTGCAGGCACTCGGCGGCGACCTGTCGGTCGGGGTCGATGCCGACCGGCTGATGGTGGCGGGCAATGTGCTGGCCACGAATCTGCGCCCCTTGCTCGACCTGCTCGCAACGGTTCTGAACGAGGCGAGCTACCCCGACGATGAGGTGGCCACCGAGCGCGACCGGCTTGTCGAGAAGCTGTCGATGGCCCGCTCGCGCGCTGGCGTGGTCGCCAGCGAAGCACTGTCGCACCGGATGTGGGGCGAGCACCCCTACGCGCACAGCCTGCCGCAGTCCGACGCCGTCGCCGCCAGTACCGCCGCACAGGTGCGCAAGCTGCACGCTGACCTGGTCCGGCCGAGCCGCGCGGTGCTCGTCGTGGTCGGTGACGTCTCACCGGCGCGGGCGCTCGACCAGGTCGAGGCCACCCTGGCCCGATGGACCGGCCGGGCTCCGGTCGGCCGGGTTGCGGCACTGCCCGAGCCCGAGGCGGCGCCGTTGCTGATCATCGATCGACCGGGGTCCGTGCAGTCCTCGCTGCGGATGGGTGCCTCGGCGCTGCCGCGCGCAGACGAGCGCTACCCGGCGCTGCAGTTGGCGAACATGATCTTCGGTGGCTATTTCTCCTCACGCTGGACCGAGAACATCCGTGAGGACAAGGGCTACACCTACGGCCCGCACAGCCGTATCGAACACAACGTGCTGGGCTCGTCACTGATGTTCGACGTCGAGGTGGCCACCGAAGTCACCGGTCCCGCCCTGCTGGAAACCCTTTATGAGCTCGGCAAGATCGCGTCGCTGCCGGTGACCGCAGCGGAGGTCGACTCGGTGCGGCAGTACGCCATCGGCACCCTCGCGCTGTCCACGGCTACCCAAGCCGGGCTGGCCTCGACCCTGTCGGCGCTGGCCGCTTTCGGCCTCGGCATGGAGTGGATGATCGAGCACCCGCGCAAGCTCGCCGCAATCGGGGTCGACGAGGTGAGTGCCGCCGCGGCCGAGTTCCTCGCCCCGGCCAGGCTCACGAGCGTAGTGGTCGGCGACGCGAAGACCATCACCGCGCCAGTGAGGGCACTCGTCCCGGTGACCACCGAGCCGTGAGCGCGGCGCAAGGGCCGCTGCTCTCGCGCGCCGGCCACGACCGGGCTTCGCATCGGCGTGCCGAGGCCGGGTGGCTCGCCCAGGCGTGGAGCGCGTCTCGCGTCCTCGTCATCAGCCCGGCCTGCACCACCCCCGCCGACGTCGACCCAGCGGGCGGAGCACAGTTGGCGTTCGGTGACCCGGCATCGATCGATGACGGCGTATCGCACCGCTTCCTCGGCATCGTCGACGAGGTGCCCTTCTTCACCGCCACCGTCCACGGCGACGCGGCGGACTGGCAGAACTTGCGCAGCCTCGGGCCGGCGCTGAGCGACCTCGAGGCGGGACTGCTGACCAGCGCCATCGCGCTCGAGCAATGGCATCAGCGCCACACCCACTGCCCGATGTGTGGAACGCCGACAGTGGAGTCCAACAGCGGCTGGACACGGACCTGCCCGGCCGACGGGAGCGAGCACTATCCCCGCACCGATCCCGCAGTGATCATGCTGATCCACGACGGAGCCGACCTCGCCCTGCTCGGCCGCGGCGTGCAATGGGGACCCGGCCGGTTCTCCACGCTGGCCGGCTTCGTCGAACCGGGGGAGTCCCTGGAGGCGGCGGTCGCCCGCGAGGTGTTCGAGGAAGTCGGTGTCGTGGTGCGCGATGTCCGCTACATCGCCAGCCAGCCATGGCCGTTCCCCGCATCGCTCATGCTCGGCTTCAGCGCCCGGCTGGACGGCGACCCGACGATCGCCCTCGACCCCGTCGAGATGGCCGAGGCCGGCTGGTTCACCCGGGCCGAGGTGCAGCAGGCCGCCGAGTGGGTCGACAGCGGCGCCGACCCGGAGCCGGGCGCCCGCATCCAGGGTGTCTCGCCGAAGTTGTCCATCTCGCGCTATCTGATCGA
>JALYVG010000039.1 GCA_030853345.1 Actinomycetota bacterium
CGTCACGGCAGGACAGGCGGTGGCGCGGATACCAGCGCACGCCACGGCGATCACCTCCCGCACACGCAGTAGCCGGCCGGTGCAGACGAGGCAACGGTCGAGTCATCTCCTCACCCGATTCCAGCACACCGACTCCGAGAAACCCCGGCACATCAGAGTCTCCGGACATGCCGGGGTGTTCAACCGGACATGCCGGGGTGTTCAATCCGCGTGCCGCGCCGGGGGTCAGGTGCGGTCTTGCGATAGTGGCGTGGCAGGGCGGTTGGGCTGGGGATGCCGTCGAGTGAGATCTGTTCAGGAGGGTCGTTGTGGGCGCTGACCCGTTGGATGAAGAGCTGAGCCATCGCCGCGCAGCTAAGGGCGAGAGGCTCCTGCCGCCGTTGGCGGGTGTCGTGGTGGCGATCGCCGTGTACGCGTTACTGCCTGGGTCGGTCCTGTTCGCGCCCCGGTTCGTGATCCCAGCGGTAGAAACCGCGCTGCTCATTGCACTGATCCTGACCAACCGCAACCGGCTGACGCGCCAAAGCCGGTGGTCGCGCGGGGCGTCGGTGGGTTTGGCGTCCGTGGTCATCGTCGCGAACCTGATCTCCCTTGCCCTGCTGGTCGATGCTGTGGCCAAGCACAGCCCGCACGCCGGTGGTCTGCTCGTGGCTGCGATGCAGGTGTGGCTGACCAATGTGATCGGTTTCGGCCTGCTGTTCTGGGAGCTGGACCGTGGGGGCCCGGTCGCCCGGCGCAAGGTACGTCGCGATCAGTTGCCGCCCGCTGACTGGCGGTTCTCGCAGGACGAGAACCACGATGCGGTCGTCGAGGTGGCGGTGAGCGCGAGCGCGAAGTCCGGGTGGATACCGACGTTCGTTGACTACCTGTACCTGTCGTTGACCAACTCCAGCGCCTTCAGTCCGACTGACACGATGCCGCTCACCAATCGAGCGAAAATCCTGATGGGGCTCGAGGCGACGGCTGCCTTGATGACCTCGCTGCTCGTCATCGCGCGCGCGGTCGGATCCCTCGGGTCCTAAGTCACAGCCCGAGAGCCGCTGCCACACCATCAGCTTCGGCACATGCGTTCAGGGCGAGCTGCCTCATCGCGCACCGCGCATCGCGGCGTGCCGTGTGCGGACCATGTGGCGGGTGTATCGAATAGGTCCCAGGACCCTCCTTGGTTCCGTGTAGCTAGTCCCACGCACGAGGAGGACAACATGTCGCGACCAACATTGGCCTTGGTGATCGGCGCCGCCGTAGTAGTGACGGCCGCGTGCTCGTCCAGCAAGGACAGTTCAAACCACCGCACCGCACCGAACTCGACCAGCCGCGCGCAGACGTCGATATCAGCGGCCACACCACCAAGCAGCGCTTCGGTGTCGAGCTCGTCGGCTTCTGCCAGCGTGTTGTCGGGGACATGGCACGGGCAGTACAGCGGCGGCTACTCAGGGACATTCATGCTCACCTGGCAGCAATCGGGTGCGAACCTGAGCGGCACCATCGCACTGTCGGCCCCCGCCGCGACAGTTCCGATTCACGGCAGCGTGTCGCACGGAACCATCAATTTCGGCACCGTCGGGTCGTACGCGATCACCTACACCGGTTCGGTTTCAGCCAACTCCATGTCGGGCCACTACCAGGTTGCAGGCTCTGCGGCAGGCAGCGGCACGTGGAGCGCCGCCAAGCCATAACCAGTCGTGGGTTTTCGCTCCCTGGTCGACTTGCCAGCGTGGTTCCGCAACTCGTCCAGATCTGTCCGTTGCACCCGTTTACCTACCGTTGACCGCGCAGCTCAGAGCGGTGGAGGATATGCCACCGACATCAGCGTTCGTCGCCGCCCGTCCAACCGGCGCGGCCCAACGGGGGGATCGAAGCTGTGCGCCTTCGCAAAGTTGTCACCGCAGTAGGCCTGTTCGCAGTCATTGCATCCACTGCACCGGCCGGGATGAGCGTTGCCGCCGCCGAAACGCCAAGGGCCCACACGTGGACGGTTCAGGCGGGCGAGGAAACCGCCAACCACGCGATCCAGGGCATGGCGTTCTTGCCGGCCAACGTGTTCATCCACGCGGGCGACACCGTCAAGTGGGCCGCCAACTCGGCTGAGATACACACGATCACCTTCCTGGCAGACCAGACCGTGATGACGCCACCGCCCTTCGACCCCACTGATCCGACGATGCTCTTCCCGGTGGGCGGTCCGGTGTACCACGCAGGCTCGTACTTCAACTCCGGGTTGCTCGCGAACATTGCTCCCGGCGGATTCCCGTTCACCACGAGCTACAGCCTGACCTTCCCGACGACGGGGAAGTTCACCTACTTCTGTTTGGTGCACGGGGAGATGATGAAGGGTGTCGTGCACGTGATTCCTGCATCGAAGCGTTACCCCTTCAGCCAGAAGGATTACAACCGGCAGGCGCGCGAGACCACCAGGGCGATCCTCCGGGACGGACGCATGCTCGCCGCGGACACCCGCGAGTCGGTCGAGCACTCGCGCACTGTTGCGATGGGGGCTGACGACGGCGTCGCGATGGTCATGCGATTCATCCAGCCCACCATCAGGATTCGCCTCGGGCAGCAGGTCACCTTCACGAACACCGGTATGGCAGCACCCCACACGGTGACCTTCGGTACCGAGCCCGCCAACTTCTTCCCCCCATCCGGCGATCCCACGAACTACACCGGTGGCGACCTCAACTCCGGCATCGTCGGGCCGGGCGGCACGTTCACGGTCACCTTCAACAAGGCCGGCACCTTCGGCTACATCTGCGCGCTGCACGACTACATGGGCATGGTGGGCAAGGTCATCGTCGGCGACAGTGACGGCGACGACGACTGAACCCCACGCCAGCCCCGACCCGTTGTAGCCGCCTCGGGAACGATCTCGGACCTGATACTGCCGAGCGTCGCAACGGAATTGGGTGCCTAAAGGGCAGCGCGAGGAACGCGGCGAACGGCGTCACGATGCTGTTCGGTGCACGTGCCGCGCTACCAGCGTGCCGTTCTCGTTGGACGGGTTACCGCTCCGATCCATCCCTGCGGCGTCGACCCCGTAGCGCCGTACTCGGGAGGTGCCGACCGTAGGACGCTTCCTCGGTGAGGGTGTTCGGTCGGCCGGGAAACACCGCTGCGGACGTCGCCGGCACCGGCCCGCGCCGTGCGCCAGGGCCGTTCGCCTGGAAAGCGAGGAAGAACAGCGAGCGAATCGCGGTAGGGGTCGGAGATCTTTGCTCGGATGGGGGCGCATCCGGCTGACGTAGCGAACGGCCCTGAAGATACGGGACGTTCGCCACTAGGGCGTCCTGTCTGTCCGCGAGAGTGT
>JALYVG010000045.1 GCA_030853345.1 Actinomycetota bacterium
GCCAGCGCTCCGCCCCTCCGTTATTCGCCGATAATGAACATTATGTCAATTTGAACTGACGAGCCGCATCGTCCGCGTCCGGCTCCGCGAGGGTGCCGTGCTCGAACAGTGGAGCGAGTTGGACGCCTACGGTGCCCGGGCCGGCAACCAACATCGAGAAGGCGACCGGTCCCGTCGAGGTGCAGGTCCCGCGCGAGGACCGCCGCGAGTTCCGCTGAGTAAGGCGGCCGGCCACGCAAGTAATAGGCGGCAGTCCCATCGAACTGCGTCGGGTCATACTCCACGTTGTCATCTTCGCAAGCGCAACGCCCGACGATCGCGCAGTCGCCGGACACGAATTCGCCGGACACCAGTCGACCGAGCCTGTCCGCTGGTAGCCGAGCGGCGTTCACTTCGCGGCGTAGATGAATTCGGCGGCGGGTTTCTCCAGCCACTGTGTGAGGCGCATCGTGAGGTTCATGTCCGCCATGCGGGCGGTCCGCAGATTGGTCAGCCGGCTCGGCGTGCAGCCGAGCGCTTGCGCCAGCTCCGCCCAGGTGAGTCCGCGCCGCTGACGCTCCTCGTTGAGCGCGGCGTGCAGCCGCGTCAGGTCCCACCGGAGCCGGCTGTCGGGTCCCGCCTCCGGCAACCGAGTGTCGCGCACGTCAGCCACCGGACCGGTGAGGAACTCCTCTGGCGCTCGGTCGAGCCAGCGCAGCATGAACAGCGCGTACTGACACGAGGTCGCTCCGCGCTCCCCCAGCCTCGAGACCGCCCCACCGCAGAGTGGGTGGTCCATGAGCTGCGCGTTGAGCTCCGACGACTGCTGCCACAGCTCGTCGGCGAAGTCGTACCAGCCCAAACCCTGGTCACGACGCTTGGCGTCGAACGCGGCGAAGAACGCCGCGAAGTCGAAAACGGGCAGCGCCGACACGCCCGGCAAGTTATCACGATCGATGTCGGGGACGCAGCTTCCAGACGAGCCTCAATCAGGACAGGAACGGCTACGTCGCGATGACCCGAACGATCCAGCACCTCCTCATCCTGACAAGCTCCTGACGCCAACGCGCGAAAACCTGGGGCTGCGCCGCGCCGCCTGATGCCAGGAGCACAACAAAGCCGACCAGCCGTCGGCGACCGTAATTCACTCGGTGGACCGACGACCGGCCGGGCGATGTCGTACTGGAACGGATTGGTGTCAGTAGACGCTCACGCCGAACCGCGACAGTGCTTCGGTGACCGGCTGGAAGAACGTCTGACCGCCTGAGGTGCAGTTGCCGCTACCGCCTGAGGTCAAGCCGAGCGCCTTGGTGCCGTCGTACAGCGAGCCACCCGAGTCGCCACCCTCCGCGCACACGTTGGTCTTGATGAGGCCCGAGACCGATCCTTCGGCATAGTTCACCGTGGCGTTGACCGCCTGCACCGTGCCGGTGTGCACGTGTGTCGTGCTGCCGCTGCGGCTGACGCGCTCGCCCACGAACGCGTTGGCGGCCGATGTGATGTCTTGCGTGGTCCCGTTGTACAGATCGACGCTGCCCGGGTGGGTAGCGCTGCTGGTGTACTTCACGATGGCGTAGTCGTTGCCCGGAAAGCTGCTCGACTGCGTGGTGCCGAGCAACGCCGTCTTCGCGGAGTTGCTGTACCACGTGGCCGCGATATTGCCGCAGTGCCCGGCGGTGAGGAACGAGTACGTCGTGCCGGATCGGACGTTGAAGCCCAGTGAGCAGCGGTACTGACCGCCATAGATCGCGTCGCCGCCGCGGATGCGCAGGCTGAAGGTGCCAGCCACCCGCTCGATCCGGGCTGCGCTGCCGTACTTGGCGGTGGCCGCCTGGACCCTGGCCAGTTTGACGCCGGTTACGGTCTGGTCGAGGGAGACCACGACCTGGTTGCTCATCGGGTCAGTGGCCCATGCCGTACCCGGGAACCGGGCCGAGGAGTCCAGCGTGCTGGTCACGGCCGCGAGCCGGGTCGCGCCGTACCTGACGAGCTGGGGCGTCGCGCCGGCGGCGCGGACCTTCGCGGCGGCTACCGCGTTGGTGACCGTGACCACGGTGCGGCCGTGCCCATCGACGTAGGAGCCTGCGGAGCTGGCACCAAGGTTCTGGGCGAGCGCGTTCGCGGCGGCAGGGGTGGCGGGGACTAGGGGTGCGGCCTGTGCCGAGTTCGTGGCGAGCAAGGCGCCTGCTGCCAGTCCGGTTACCGCGAGGGTGAGCGTGACGCGACGTAGGTGGGTCCGGTGTGGTCTCAAGACGAGCCTCCAGTGCGTGTCGGCGCACCGGGGTAGCGCGCCGATAGTGCAGGAACGTGCCGGTCGGCTCGCGATCAGTCCGGGACGCCCGCGCCCGAACTGGACAAACAGTATGCAAGGGACCAATGCCCATTCTATGACATTATTAGCACAGAACGGTCGAGAGGGCCAAGGCTGGTGGCACAGCATGCGGACGTGGGCGTGCCCCGGGAGCCGGCGGCTCCCGGGGC
>JALYVG010000081.1 GCA_030853345.1 Actinomycetota bacterium
GGCCCGGCGGCGGGCGCGCAGCACCCGTACGTCAGGCAGGTCGCCTGCCGCGGCTTCCATCCGGGTCCGCAACTGCCTCCGCAGCTCGACCGGATAAGAGCGCAGGTTGATCACCTAGAAGTTAGCGCGATATTCGACCGCAACCACTAGATGATCATGGAAGCCCGCTTACTTGGCCCCTGAGCAGGCGCTCGCCCGGCGTGTCACCCTGCTGCGGGGCCAAGCCGGGTTCCGATGAGCGCTGGGCAGTGGACGGCCTGGACCTGACGGTCGCCAAGGAGGGGCGACCGACGCTAGTGCTGCGAGGGCTGCTCGAGCCAATGACGGTCGATCACGCCGACTTCGAGTGCTACGTCATGCACGCCGGGGCTGTTGTCGGTCAGTGTGGCCAGGCGCTCGGCCACGGCCTTGGGCTGCGGTTCGGGCTCATCCTTGCGGGACGGGTCGTCCACCTGCGTGGACGGTCGCCGCCGCACGGTTTACCGAGGTCCGACGAGCGCGTCGATGAGCGAGGACGCGTTCGGGCACCGCTCGAGCAGGTCACCGACATGGGCCTTCGTCCCGCGCAGCGGCTCGAGCATCGGTACCCGGACAAGCGACTCGCGCCCGACGTCGAAGATCACCGAATCCCACGACGCCGCGGCGACCGACGGCCCGTAACGGCGCAGGCACTCGCCGCGAAAGTAGGCCCGGGTGTCCTCGGGCGGGGCGTTCATCGCGGTCTCGGCCGCGCCGGCGGGCAGCAGCGTCTGAATCGCACCGCGCGAGACGAGGCGGTTGTACAAGCCCTTCTCCGGCCGGATGTCGGCGTACTGCAGGTCGACCAGCTGCAGACGCGGGGCATCCCACGCCAGCCCGTCGCGATCGCGGTAGCCCTCGAGCAGGCGCAGCTTGGCCACCCAGTCCAGCTCGTGGGCCAGCAGCATCGGGTCGGTGCCCAAACGTTGCAACACCGATTCCCACCGGGCCAGCACGTCGACGGTCTGTTCGTCGGCGTTGTCGCCGTAACGGTCGTCGACGAACTTGCGGGCCCGGTCGAGGTATTCCCCTTGCAGCTGCAGGGCGGTCATGGTCCGGCCGTCGGCGAGCTGGATCAGGTGCCGCAGCGCGGGGTCGTGCGAGATGTCGTGCAGTTCCCGGACCGGTTGGGCGATCCCGAGGTCGTCGGCCAGGAAATTCTCTTCGATCATCGCCAGCACGAGCGAGGCGGTGCCGACCTTGAGGTAGGTGGAGATCTCGGCCAAGTTCGCGTCACCGATGATCACGTGCAGCCGGCGGTACCGGTCGGCGTCGGCGTGTGGCTCGTCGCGCGTGTTCACGATGGGCCGCTTGAGCGTCGTCTCGAGACCCACCTCGACCTCGAAGAAGTCCGCGCGCTGCGAGATCTGGAACCCCGCAGTCTTGCCGTCCTGGCCGAGCCCCACCCGCCCGGCGCCGCACATCACCTGCCGGGTGACGAAGAACGGTACGAGGTGCCGTACCAGGGATGCGAACGGGGTCTCGCGGCTGCACAGGTAGTTCTCGTGCGCTCCGTAGGACGCGCCTTTGTTGTCGGTGTTGTTCTTGTACAGGTTGATCGGCGCGTTGACCCCGGGCATCGAGGCGACCCGGCGGGCAGCGGCGAGCATCACCAACTCCCCCGCCTTGTCCCAGCGCACCACGTCCAGGGGGTTGGTGACCTCCGGGCTGGAGTACTCGGGGTGGGCGTGGTCGACGTAGAGCCGGGCGCCGTTGGGCAGGATGACGTTGGCCATCCCGGCGTCTTCTTCGGCCTCGATGAATTCCTGGGCCACCGGCGCGCTGTTGCCGCCGAGGTCGAAGCCGCGGGCATCGCGCAGCGGCGACTCCTCCTCGAAGTCCCAACTGGCCCGGCGAGCGCGGCCGGCCGGCAGCGTGCTCGCGTACGCGTTGACGACCTGGGCCGAGAGCAGCATGGCGTTGGCGGCCGGCTGGCCGGGCAGGCTGACGCCGTACTCGACCTCGGTACCCATTACGCGTCTGACGCTCACGACCTCAGGCTACGTCGTCGGGCGACGGGCACGTCCGAACCCGCTGCCGGACCGGACTCAGGCGACAAAGGCCGGCAGCGGGCAATGCAGCAGCGCGCAGGTCGTGCGCAGCAGTTCGGCCTCATTCAGCCTCAGGTCACCGTCGTCGCGGATGGCGGTGACCAGTGCCTCGATGAGCCGCTGCTTGTACTTGGGCTCGAGGGCGTCCAGCGGCGCCCACCCGCCATCCAGGGCACGCCAGGTGTCCGTCGGCGGAGCGTAAGCCACCGTGGCGCCGGGGACGAGGGCCGTGATCGACGCGGCAAACGCCCGCTGCGCCGCGGCGGGGTCGTCGTTGCCGGTCGCGGCCACCGCGGCCAGCAGGGTGAACGCTGCGCTCTCGACCGCGCGCACGTCCGAACGGCCCGGTCTCGATCGCCCGGGCGGATCGCTCGCGTCGCGAATGTAGCCGGCAACGAGCCTGGTCAGGCAGTACTCGAAGCCCGAGATCGACCCGTCGGCGCGGGCGAGTTCCTCGAGCGTGCTGACCAGGACGTCCAGCGTCGCCCTGGGGTGGGCGGCGATCAGCGGCGCCGCAATGCTGACCACGGGCAGGCGCAACTGCGGCGGCAGTACTACGAACAGATCGGCGAGACCGGCCGTCGCCGCAGCAGCCTGCGCACCCATCCGGCGAGTGATGATGTCGAGTTGGGCCGCGCGCAGCGCAGGCGCGGTGTCGAGCACCATGCCCAGCACCAGCGGTATGGCGGTGCTGCCCTGGCTGGCCAGTTGCCGCACCTCGGCCGGGATCTGCGCACTGAGTGCAGCGCCACGCTCGAGGTCCTCGGGCGTGAGTGTGCCGACCCTCGAGCTGATCTGCGCGGGCGTCGTGCGGACCGCGGGCGAGGGCCCGGCCGCTTGCGAGGGGCCGGCGGCTTGCCGGGGCGCAGCGGGCGCGCGGCCCGTCAAGCCCAGCGAGATGTCCTCGGCCTGACCGTTGGGCGGTTCGGCCTGCCATTGCGCCTGGAGCTGCTGGATCTGCTCGGGCGCGAAGGACGGGTCAAGCGCCTTGATCCGTTCGAACAGCGGCGGGTGCGTCGCGAAGAGCTGGCTGAATGACTTGCCGCCCTCGCCGAAGAGCATGTGGCTGACCTCCTGCGCTGCTCGCGCATCGGTCAGTGCCGAGCCGGTGGGCACTCCTGCGATCTTCTTCAGGGCGCCCTCGAGGCCTGTCGTCTGGCGGGTGAACTGCACCGCCGAGGAGTCGGCCAGCCACTCCCGCTGCCGGCTCACCGCGGCCTTGATCAGGTTGGCGAAGAAACGACCCGCGAAGCCGAGGATCGTGAAGGCGAGCGCGATGACGATGATGGGAGCGCCGCCGCCCTTGCGGTCACCACCTCGACCGCCGCCGAAGTAGAGCACTCGGATGCCGATCAACCCGAGCAGCAGGATTCCGTAGAGCAGGCCGATGAGCCGAACGTTCAGCCGCATGTCACCGTTGAGGACGTGACTGAATTCGTGCCCGATGACGCCCTGCAGTTCATCACGATTGAGCTGCTGCAGCGCGCCGGCGGTGACGGTGATCGCGGCGTCAGCAGGGCTGTAGCCGGCGGCGAAGGCATTGATGCCCGATTCACGCTCGAGCACGAACAGCCGCGGCATCGGCACGCCGGAGGCGAGTGACATCTCCTCGACGATGTTGACCAGGCGGCGCAGCTGGGGATCGGATGACGTGGGATCGACCGGGACGGCGCCTACCGAGCGGGCAACGGCCGACCCACCGGCGCGCAGGGCGAGCATCTTGAACAGCGATCCGCCGGCGATGATCAATATCGTTACTGCCGAAACGCCGATCAGCAGCGGTATCACCGACGCCGCGTCCGGCGGCCGGGCCAATGCGAGCACCACGACGTCGACCAGAATGATGATCGAGAGCACCGCAGCGATGAACAGCACGACCAGCCGGACAGTCGTGCCTCGGGCAGCATGCTGCCGTTCGAAGAAGTTCACCGCTCTACCTGTCGACCGGGCGATTTAGAACTGGACCTTGGGTGCTTCCCGCGTCTCAGGATGGTCCGGGGCGATCTCCCAGAGGGAAGCAGGCGCGAAGTGCATCATCCCGGCCAGCACGCTTGTGGGGAACGTCTCACGGCGGTTGTTGTAAGTCATCACCGCGTCGTTGAACGCCTGCCGCGAGAACGCCACTTTGTTCTCCGTCGAGGTCAACTCCTCGGTCAGTTGCATCATGTTCTGGCTGGCCTTGAGATCCGGGTATGCCTCCGCCACGGCGTTGAACCGCAACAGCGCCGAGGTCAGCGCGCCCTGGCTGTCGGACAGCTGCTTCATGGCGGCGGGGTCGCCGGGGTTGGCCTGGGCCGCGCTCAGCCCGGCCATGGCGTTGGCGCGTGCCTGCGTCACGGCCTCGAGCGTGTCGCGCTCGTGGGCCATGTACGCCTTGGCCGTCTCGACCAGGTTCGGGATCAGGTCGAACCGGCGCTGCAACTGCACATCGATCTGCGCGAAGGCGTTCTTGAACGCGTTACGGGCGCGGACCAGCGCGTTGTAGCCGCCGACAACCCAGAAGACGAGCAGCAGCACGATGACCACGACGACGATGCCGATGACTATGCCCACAGCGAGCCCCTCCTACGGGTGAAAGTAGCCAGAGCCTAGCGGTCGACGGTGTTTCGCTGACCCTGCCTGCGCGGGCGTCGGCACCACAATCGGCCGGGTGGAACCGTCTGCTCAGGCCAGCAGCTTGACGATGGCGACGATGCCGACGACCACGATCACGCCGCGCAGCACTGCTGGATGCAGCCGCCGCCCGACCCTGGCGCCGATCAGGCCGCCGATGATCGAACCGGCGGCGATGAGGCCGGCCGCGGCCCAGTTGATGTGATCGGTCGCGGCGATGATGAACACGACAGCGGCCACCGCGTTGACCAACCCGGCCAACACGTTCTTCAGGGCGTTCTGGCGCTGCAGTGACTCAGCGAGCAACAGCCCGAGGATGCCCATGAGCAGCACTCCCTGGGCCGCACCGAAATAGCCGCCGTAGACCCCTGCACCGAGCGTGACGAGCCACAGCAGCGGGCTCACGCGGGTGCTGGTGGCGTGACGGGTGTTCTCCAGCCAGCCCGACAGACGAGGACCGAGGATGACCAGGAGCAGGGCGAGGCCGATCAGTACCGGCACGATCGCCTTGAACGCGTCGGCGGGCAGAGTGAGCAGCAGTACGGCACCGATCACCCCGCCGAGTACCGAAGCGGCCCCGAGCTGGATCGAACGCTGGCGCTGGCCGGCCAACTCGCGGCGATAGCCGTAGGCCCCGACAAACGACCCCGGTGCGAGCCCGATCGTGTTGGAGACGTTGGCGGTGATCGGGGGCAGCCCGATGCCGAGCAGCACCGGGAAGGTAATCAGCGTCCCAGAGCCGACGACGGTGTTGATGGTGCCTGCAGCGATGCCCGCGACGAAGACGAGCAGCGCCTGCAGCGTGCTCAGAGGTACTGGCCGGTGTTGCCGACGGTGTCGATCGCGCGACCGGAGTCGTTGCTCTTGCCCGACACGAGCGTGCGGATGTAGACGATCCGCTCGCCCTTCTTGCCGGAGATCCGCGCCCAGTCGTCGGGGTTGGTGGTGTTGGGCAGGTCCTCGTTCTCGCGGAACTCGTCGACGCAGGCGGCGAGCAGGTGCTGCATCCGCAGGCCGCGCTGGCCGGTGGTGAGCAGGTCCTTGATGGCCATCTTCTTGCCGCGGTCGACGATGTTCTGGATCATCGCCCCGGAGTTGAAGTCCTTGAAGTACAACGTCTCTTTGTCGCCGTTGGCATAGGTGACCTCGAGGAAGCGGTTCTCCTCGGATTCCGAGTACATCCGCTCGACGGTGTTCTGGATCATCGCGCTGACTGTGGCCTGGGCGTCGCCGCCGTGCTCGGCCAGGTCGTCCTTGTGGATGGGCAGACCGGTGAGGATGTACTTGGAGAAGATGTCCTGCGCCGCCTCGGCGTCCGGCCGCTCGATCTTGATCTTCACGTCGAGCCGGCCGGGGCGCAGGATGGCGGGGTCAATCATGTCCTCGCGGTTCGACGCGCCGATGACGATCACGTTCTCGAGGCCTTCGACGCCGTCGATCTCGCTGAGCAACTGCGGGACGATCGTGTTCTCGACGTCAGAGGACACGCCGGAACCGCGGGTACGGAAGATCGAATCCATCTCATCGAAGAAGACGATGACCGGTGCGCCCTCACTGGCCTTCTCGCGGGCACGTTGGAACACCAGCCGGATGTGCCGCTCGGTCTCACCGACGTACTTGTTGAGCAGCTCAGGGCCTTTGATGTTGAGGAAGAACGAGGTGCCCCGTTCGTCGCCGCCGTTGAGCTTCTGGACCTGCTTGGCCAGCGAGTTGGCCACTGCCTTGGCGATCAGCGTCTTGCCGCAGCCCGGCGGGCCGTACAGCAGGATGCCCTTCGGCGGGCGCAGTTGATGCTCGCGGAACAGCTCCGCATGCAGGAACGGCAGTTCGACCGCGTCCCGGATGGCCTCGATCTGCTTGGACAGCCCGCCGATGTCGGTGTAGTCGAGGTCCGGGACCTCCTCGAGGATCAGCTCTTCGACCTCGCTCTTGGGGATGCGTTCGTAGGCGTAGGCCGACCGGGTCTCCAGGAGCAACGAGTCGCCGATGCGCAGCGGGTTGTTGCGCAGCACGTCGGCCAGGTGCACGACCCGCTCCTCGTCGGTGTGGCCGATGACCAGCGCGCGGTCACCGCCCTCGAGGATCTCCTTGAGCATCACGACGTCGCCGACCCGCTCGTTGCCGCGCGCGGCGACAACGTTCATGGCCTCGTTGAGCATGACTTCCTGGCCGTGGGTCAGCTTTTCGACGCTCACCTCGGGGGAAACGGCGACGCGCAGCTTGCGGCCGGATGTGAAGATATCGACGGTTCCGTCCTCGAACGCCTCGAGGAACACGCCATAGCCACTTGGCGGCTGGGCGAGCCGGTCGATCTCCTCCTTGAGCGACACCATCTGGTCGCGCGCCTCACGCAGCGTCTCGGCCAGTCGTTCGTTGCGGTCGTTGAGCGCGGCCACCCGCGCTTGGGTCTCGGCCAGACGATCTTCCAGCAGCCGGATGTGACGGGGGGAATCGGCTGCTTTCGACCGCAGCAACTCGAGTTCTTGCTCCAAGAAGGCGGCGCGCCGGCGCGTATCCGGGTCGTTCTCGAGATCGCGCGAATGCGGAGCATTCTGCGGTTCGCGGGGCTCGTGAGCCATGCGGGCACCTCCCGATGTCGCGGAGACTTCGCGATTCCTCACCCTACACACGCGGGCCACTCGACCCGGGGAACTACCCTCTAGAGCAGTACCGACGAATTCAGGTCGATGTCGAGGAGCCGACAATCACGTGAGTGAGCCACTGCATGTCTGGATCGAACAGGACCTGTGCACCGGTGACGGGCTGTGCGTGCAGTACGCACCGGAGGTCTTCGAGTTCGATATCGACGGCTTGGCCTACGTGAAGGACGGTTCTGGCACTCTGCTGGCCGCGCCCGGTGCCCGGGTCGACGTGCCCGACAACCTGCGTCTGGACGTGATCAGCTCCGCTGATGAGTGCCCCGGCGACTGCATCCATGTGGTGCGCACCACTGACGACGTCGAGATCGCCGGCCCGGCCGCCTGAGCCGAGCGGCTAGGTGTCAGACAGCTAGGGCAGCGCCGGACGAAACGGCTCCCCGGCGACTCTCGCCTCGGCCTCGGGCGTCGTTACCGACTTGGCCGAACGGCGTTGCCGGGCCGGTGCGGTGACGCCGGGAGCCAGGCGCCGAGCGGTCACCAGGAACGCGGTGTGCCCGATCATGCGATGGTCAGGCCGTACGGCCAGCCCCACGACGTGCCAGCCGCGCACGAACGACTCCCACGCCGTCGGCTCGTTGAAGCCGCCGTCGGCCCGCAGCGCCTCGACCAACCGGGACAGCTGGGTCGTGGTGGCGACGTAACCGACGAGCACGCCACCCGGGCGCAGTGCTCCGGCGACCGCGGGCAGCACCTCCCACGGACTCAACATGTCGAGGATCACCCGGTCCACGGCCTCCTCGGCCGGGTGCCCGGCTGCGTCGCCAAGACGCAGCTGCCAGTTCGGCGGGCGCTGGAGGTAAAACGTCTCCACGTTGCGCACGGCGACCTCGGCGTGGTCCTCGCGCAGTTCGTAGGAGATCACCTGGCCGGTCGGGCCCACGGCGCGCAGCAATGAGCAGGTGAGCGACCCCGAGCCGGCACCGGCCTCGAGCACGGTCGCCCCCGGGCAGATGTCGCCCATTGCGATGATCTGGGCGGCGTCCTTGGGGTAGATCACCGCTGCACCGCGCGGCATCGACAGGACGAAGTCGGTGAGCAGCGGGCGCAGTGCCAGGTATTGGGTGCCCGCGGTCGAGGCCACCACGCTGCCCTCGGGTGTATCGATGAGCTCGTCGTGTTCGATGGCGCCGCGATGGGTGTGGAACTGCTTGCCCTTCTCCAGCATGACGGTGTGCAGCCGCCCCTTGGGGTCGGTGAGCTGCACCCGCTCCCCCGCCTGGAACGGCCCGGAGCCCGGGTCCATCAGGTCGCTCCCTGCAACTTCGCTGCCAGATCGGTTACGGCCAGGATGCCGGCCGGCGAGCCGTCATCGTGCACCACGAGATACTCGTGCGCCGGCGTCGCGCGCACTGCCGACAGCAGATCCTCACCCGCCAACCGGGTGGGCAGGATCAGACCGGGTTCCAGGGGCCGGGCCACCTCGGTGAGCTGAGTCCACGCGCGACGCTCAGGCGGCACGGCACCGATGAGTTCCTCGTCGACGATCGCCCGCGGCTGGTCGGAGGTGTCTACCAGCACCAGGCCGCGGGCGTTGCCCGACCAGACCCGGCGCAGCCCCTCGGCGACGGACAGATCCGACGGGACCAGCAGGCCCGGACGAAGCAGTGCCTCGAGGCTGACATCGGGCAGCCGGTCCATCAGCTCGCCCACCTTCAGCGACTGGGTGGCACCGAACCACAGATAGACGGCCAGCACGATGCTCAACAGGCCCGCGGTGAAGCCCCACGACGAGCGGTCGACCACCAGTCCCGACACGGCGACCAGGACGGCCAGGCCGCGACCTGACCATGCCGCGGCCCGGGTCGCCGCCAGCCGGCTCGGCCCGATGGCCCACACCGCCGCGCGCAACAGCCGCCCGCCGTCCAGTGGCAGCCCGGGCAGCAGGTTGAAGATCGCGACGATCAGGTTGCTCCAGGTCAGCAGGGCGAGCAGCACACCAGGCAGCGTGGCGCCGTCGACGAACTGGTAGCCCCCGAAGGCTGCCCCGGCGATCAGAAATGACACCAGCGGGCCGGCGGCTGCCACCAGGAATTCATCGCGCGGCCGGCTCGGGTCGCGTTCGAGTTCGGACACGCCGCCGAGCAGGAAGATGACCACCCTGCGCACCGGGTTTCCCAACGCCAGACTGACCGCGGTATGGCCGAGCTCGTGCGCGAGGACGCAACAGGCGAACAGCACGGCGAATCCCGCTGACAACAGGTAGGCGGTGCTGGCGCTGGCGTCGGGCACCACGTCGGTGACGATCGGTGCGTAGTAGACAGTCAGCAACGCACCGATGAGCAACCACGACGGCGCGAAGAAGATCGGTACGCCGAAAAACCGGCCCACCGGCAGCATGCGCACCGGAGCACGCACTGGCCGTCGACTGCTCACTACGGCGATCCTACGGCTCCGGCAATTGGGAAACGAGCTACCGTACCCGCGTGGGCGACGACGAGGAGCTTCGCGCGCGGAACGAGACGCAGAATGCCTCGCGTCGCGCGGGCACCCCCCCGCCGGCCGCCGGCCGTGCCGACATCAGCCAGCCGGCCGAGGCGAGCGGAGTGCCGCCGATGCTGGAACCGAGGCGGCCCTGGCTCGGCCCGGGACGAGACAGCGGTGTACCTCCAAACCCGGCTGATGTCCCCGCTGGCGCTGAACCAGCGAGCGGCTCCAGGCCACCTGGGCCGGCCCGACCGCGGTGGGCGCCGGGCTCCGCGGTGCCCCCGGTTAACGATGCCCCGTCCACCTCGGCATCGGCGGGCACCCCGCTGCTGCAGCCCGTCCGCCCGTGGTTGCAAAGCGCAGCCACCGTGGGGCCGGACAGCGCCAGTCCGCAGCCGATGCCGGCCGCCCCACCTGCCGCGGCACCGCCGACGGAGGCCGGCGATCGCGGTGCGCCCGCTCTGCAGCCGGGGCGCGTGCTGCAGGAGCACTGGACCAACGAGCGGGAGGCCCTGATTGCGGAGCGGTCCGCCCTGGTCGCCGAACGTGAGTCACTCCTGGCCCAACGCGCCGCGTTGGGTCAGTTCGGCGAAGCGGCGCCGGGGCCCGACACCCAGGCTGGCTCCGCCCAGCGAAAGCGGGGTGGGCTCGGCGGCCGACGGAACGGGGCGGCCGATGGCCGCGAGCGCAACGAGACCGAAACCGACCTGCGACCGCGGCACCCCGCCTCCGTCGGGCAGGTGCCGTCCGCCGACCTCGCCGACCTGCCCGCGGCCGAGCGTCGGCCCGGTGACGACGTACCGGGAGCCGCGACCGCCAGGCTGCCGGCAGTCGAGCCGGACCACGTCGAGGACCCGGCACCCGATGAGCACACCGGGGCCGAGGCGCAGGACGGCAGCCGGACCGGGTGGTCGCGGCGCACCCTCGGCTGGCTGCTGGCACCGGCCGAGGAACCCGAGCGGGACGACGATGCCGCGCGGAGCGAGGAGGACCAGGGGGTTCCCGCGCCAGAGGAACACGGCCTGCCGCCCCGGCGGTTGCGGCCCGATGTGGAACCCGCCGCCGCCCGTTCGGAAACGGCGCCCGCCAGTCCGGGCAGCGATCTGCCCAGCCGGCTGGCCGCGGCGAATGCGGCAGCGACGGCTCGGGCCCTCGCCTCGGAGTCGTATGACTCCCCCGCCGCCGGCGACACGGACGACGGCGTGGCGCAGCGGCGCCGCGTCTCGGTGCGCGCGATGATCAAGCTGCTCGTCGTGCTCGTGCTCGCTGGCGCTATCGCAGCGCTGCTGCGCAGCTACGTCATCGCGCCCTATTACATTCCCTCGGCGTCGATGGAACCGACGCTGCACGGCTGCAAGGGCTGCAACAACGACCACGTCCTCGCCGACAAGCTGTCCTACAAGATGCACGACCTCCACCGCGGCGACGTCGTCGTGTTCCATCGCCCGACGGCCTGGCTGGTGGAGGAGAAGGTCCTCATCAAGCGGGTGATCGGGCTGCCCGGCGACACCCTGACGGCACGCAACGGCGTCGTCTACATCGACGGACTCGCCCTGGCCGAACCCTATGTCGACAAGGAGTGCCAGAGCGGCACGTCGGTATTCACGCCAATCACAGTGCCCGACGGCCAGGCCTTCGTCATGGGCGACAACCGGTGTGATTCCTCCGACAGCCGTCGCTTCGGCGCGATCGCCGACTCCGACGTGATCGGACGGGCAGCTGTGATCATCTGGCCGCTGGGCCGCCTGCACTGGCTCTAGTGCCCGCGGCCAAGCAAGGAGGCCCTTCCGGCACGAGCTCATGTCGACCCGGACCCACGGCGGCACCCGCGACCGAGTTCCCCGAAAGTGTCAGGGTGCCGAACTACGCTGAGCCCATGAGCGACACCGTCGATCTTCCTGCCCCTGTCCTGGGGTCGCTGTCGCCCTCGCGCGCGGCTGATTTCAAGACCTGCCCGCTGCTGTACCGGTTCCGCTCCATCGACCACCTGCCCCAGACCCCGTCTCGGGTCGCCACCCGGGGCACCGTCGTGCACGCCGTCCTCGAGGAGCTGTTCGACCTGCCGGCGGCCGCCCGCACCCTCACCGCGGCGCGTGAGCTGTTGCCGGGTGCGTGGCAACGGGTGCTGGCCGAATCGCCCGAGTGCGCATCGCTGTTCGACGCCGATGCCGACGGCAGCGAGCTCGCCGAATGGCTCGAGAGCGCATCGGGGCTGCTGGCGAACTATTTCGCGCTCGAGGACCCAACCCGCTTGGAACCAGCCGCACGCGAGCAACTTGTCGAGATCGTGATCGACGGCCTGCGCCTGCGCGGCTACGTCGACCGGCTCGACATCACTGCCGACGGCGACATCCGGGTGGTCGACTACAAGACCGGCACCACCCCCCGCGAGGCGTTCGAGGCCAAGGCGCTGTTCCAGATGAAGTTCTACGCACTCGTGCTGTGGCGCGTGCGCGGTGTGGTGCCACGGCAGTTGCGCCTGATCTACCTCGCCGACACCGACACGCTGACGTACTGCCCTGACGCCGACGAGCTCGAGCGCTTCGAGCGCACCTTGCGGGCGATCTGGGCCGCGATCGAGCGCGCGACGGCGGCCCGTGACTTTCTCCCGAGCCCGAGCAGGCTGTGCGACTGGTGCGACTACAAGGCGCTGTGCCCGGCCTGGGGCGGCACGCCGCCGCCGTTTCCTCCCGATGCGCTCACCGCGATCGACCAGGACCGTCGGGTGCCGGCCGTGCTCACCCCGACCTGATCGACGGCTCCCGCACGAGGGCGTCGAGCCGGGCCAGGCTCAGGTCGGCCAGCGAGCCGACGACGGTACGCAGTGGACCCGGATCGACGGGCACGGTGTGTGGCACCGCCACGACGATGCAGCCGGCCCTCTCGGCCGAGGCGATTCCGGTGGGCGAGTCCTCGATGGCGACGCAATAGGCAGGGTCTACGCCGAGTCGCGCCGCCGCGGTCAGATATGCCTCCGGGTGTGGCTTGCCGTGGCTCAACTCGTCCCCGGTCACCACGGCGCCGAACGTTCCCGGCGCAAGCTGGTCGGTGAGCGTGCTGGCCAGCCGCGCGTAGGACATCGTGACCATCGCGCAGGGGACGTCGTGATCGCGCAACTCCTGGATCAGCGCCAGCGCACCCGGCTGCCACGGCATCTGCCGCGTCGCAGCCAGCACCACGTCGTCGAGCAACCGCTCGACGATCACCGGCGGTTCGAGGTCGACGCCGCCGTGCTCGCGGATGTACTCCGCTGACACGAGCAACGCATTACCTACCAGTGCATGCGCATGCGTGTCGTTCCAGGTGCCGCCGAAGTACTCGACGAGGGCATATTCGGCCGCGATCCAATAGGGCTCGGTGTCGACCAATGTGCCGTCCATGTCGAACAGGACAGCCTGCAAGGAACCCCCCATTTTATTGAGTCGCCGTCACTCAGGGGCCTGTGTGGTGCACAACCGGTACACGTCAGGAACGACGGTGCGTTCGGTGTCGTCGAAGACGTGCCCGGCGATCGACTTGGTCAGCGGCGGACCAATCGTGCTGGTGAAGACGAGGCCGTCTCGCCTGGGCCAGTTTCGGACCTGCTCGGTTAGCGCTTGGAGAACTGTGTCGTCGGCGGGAATGTTGCGACTGGACGACCCGGTCTTGAGTTGGCTTGTCTCGCCGCCGGGACGACATTGCTGGCCTATCCGGATGGTACGGCGCAGGAAGTCGACATCCTCGACTCGAAGTCCGCAGGCTTCGCTGATGCGCAGCCCGAGGCCGACGAGGGTGACGACCAGGGTGCGGTAGTGCTGGGGTGTCGCGACAAGGACGGCAGTCACGTCATCGTCGGTCAGGGACCAGGTGGCAACTGCGGCGGCCGCGACTACGGCCCGTGCGTCGCGCATCCGGGCGTGACTCCCCTTGCCGTCACGCGCTCTCGGGCCCGACGCCAGCGTCCGCAATCTGCGTTTCAACACCTGGATCCCACTTGACGCCCTCGCATCCGAATTCGCTCGCCAGTCCGACTGCATCTTGGTACGAACGGATCCAATGCGCCAAACCCCGTCCGTCAGGACTCCCGCACGGATGATCGCGCGCGCCGATGTCAGGCAAGGAAGCCCGCGACCGCAGGTGCAAGTTCGTCCGCGCGGGTGAGCAGACCGATGTGGCCGTCGGGGTAGATGAGCAGACGCGCGTTCGGCATGAGTCGTGCCATCAGGCGGGCGTTGGCAATCGGGACGATCGGGTCGTCGTCACCGGCCAGCAGCAGGGTGGGCTGGCGGATCAATGGGAGGAATGGCAAGCTCGTCCAACCGGTCGTGCCGAGCAGCTGGTAGGCGTAACCGCGGCTGCTGCCACCCTGCGCACGCGCCTGCAGCGGGGATGGCGTGAGCGGGTCGCGCATGCTGCCGCCGTAGATCACGCCAGCCACCCGGCGCGCGTACACAGGGTCTTGATGCCGGCGAGGGGTGAGCATGCGCCCAAGGACGTGCGGACGTCCAGGGATCATCAACGAACCCGTGCCGGTCGCGACGAGCACCAGGCGCCGGCAGCGCACCGGATTCTGGAACGCGAACTGCTGCGCGAGACCGCCGCCCCACGAGATGCCGAGAACGTCCACGGGGCCGTACCCCAGCTTAGTGAGCGCCGCGCCGAGCAGGCGCGCGACGGCCGGGAACGGGTAGGGCACCGGCGGCGTGGGCGAGCCGCCGACGCCGGGCGCATCGAAACGCACCACTTCAATCGACCGGTCGAGCGCGTCAACGAAGGGGTCGAGTGCCTCGAGCGGCACCCCGATACCGTTCGCGAGCACGAGCGGCGGCCCGGCGCCCGTCCCCGGCCGCACCCGCACGCGCAGCGAGCGCCGCCCGACAGTGACCTGTCGATCCGCGCTCACGTCTCGGGCGCCGTGACCTCGCGACGCAGGATCTTGCCCGTCGGGCCCTTCGGCAGCTCGTCGACGAGCCAAATCCTGCGCGGATACTTGTAGGCAGCAAGGCGTTCCTTCACGTGGTCGCGCAGTTCCTCGGGCGTTGCGTTGGCGCCGGACTTCAACGCGACGGCCGCGCCGACCTCCTCACCAAGGTCGCCGTGCGGCAGCCCGATCACGGCCGCCTCGGCCACGGCTGGGTGCTCGTACAGCGCCTCCTCGACCTCACGTGGGTAAACGTTGTAGCCGCCGCGGATGATCAGGTCCTTCTTGCGGTCGACGATCGTGTAGTAACCGTCCTCGTCGCGGGTGGCGAGATCGCCGCTGTGGAACCACCCGTCGACGATCGCTTCCTCGGTGGCGTCGGGACGCTCCCAGTAACCCTTCATCACGCCCTCGCCGCGGATGGCGATCTCACCGACCTCGCCCTCACCGACCTCGTTGCCGCCGTCGTCGATGAGGCGCAGTTCCATGCCGCGGACGGGCCGGCCGATCGTGCCTGGACGCCGCTCGACGTCCGGGTGGTTAAACGAGGCGACCGGCGAGGTCTCTGACAGGCCGTAGCCCTCGAGGATCATGCACTCGAACTCGCTCTCGAAGGACTTCATGATCTCGACCGGCATGGCCGAACCGCCGGAGATGCAGACACGCAGCGTCGAGAGATCCGCCCCGTCGCGCTCGTCGTGATGCAGCATCGCGGCGTACATCGTCGGGACACCCTCGAAGACGGTGACCTTGTCCCGGCCGATGACCTCGAGCGCCTTGCCGCCATCGAAGCGCGGGATCAGCGTCAGGCACGCGCCGGCCAGGACGGCGGTGTTGAGCCCGCACGTCAGACCGAAGACGTGGAACAGCGGTAAGCAGCCCATGATCACGTCGTCCCGGCCGACCTCGACAAGCGTTTCGGCCGTCGTGCGGGTGTTGGTGGAGAGATTGTGGTGGGTCAGCTCGGCGCCCTTCGGCTTGCCGGTCGTCCCTGACGTATAGAGCACCACCGCGGTGTCCTCGTCGTCACGTTCGACGACCTCGGCCCGGACGTCGGGGAGGTCGACCGGACCCATCGCGCCGACGATGATCGCCTCGCGGCCGGTCGAGCTCGCGGCCTCGTTCGCAGCGTCGGCCATCTGCTCACCGGCGACGATCACCTTTGCGCCGGAGTCGGTCACGTAGAACTCCACCTCGCGGCCCTTGAGCAGCGGATTCATCGGCACGACCGTGGCGCCGACGATGAGCGCCCCGAAGAACGCGATCGGGTACGCCGGGACGTTCGCTAGTTGCAGGCCGACCCGGTCGCCGGGCTCGATACCCTTCGACGACAACAGCGAGCCCATCCGCCGCGCGGCGTCGAGCAGTTCGCGGTAGGTCAGCACGGCGTCGTCAAGCTTCAGCGCGGGCCGATCGCCGTGTTCGTCGGCCGTCGCGACGAGAATGTTCGCGAGGTTGGTCATGTGAATGCCCCTACTCCGGTGATGTCGCGGCCCACGATCAAGGTCTGCATCGTCTCTGTCCCCTCGAAGGTGTGGATCGATTCAATGTCGGCCATATGCCGGATCACGTGATTCTCGAGCAGGATTCCGTTTCCGCCGAGCAGATCCCGCGCCACGGCCAGGACCTCGCGCGCCTTCGACGTGTTATGCAGTTTCGCCAGCCCGGCAAGGGTCGGGGTGAGCTTACCGAGCTCGGCGAGCTTGCCGATCTGTGCGCAGTACAGCTGCATAGCGGTCACGTCGGCGAGCATGTGCACGAGACGTTGTTGAACGATCTGGAACCTCGCGAGCGGTTGGCCGAACTGCTTGCGGTGCTTGGTGTAGCTCAACGCGACGTCGAAACCGGCCACCGCATGGCCGAGGGCCATCCACGCGCAGTCGCTGCGGGTCGCGGCGAGAACATCCGCGCAGTCGGCGAAGGAATTTGCGCCCGGCAGCCGGTTCGACTCGGGCACCCGCACGCCGTCCAGGTCGATCTCGGCCTGCCAGACCGCACGCAGGGACCCCTTGCCGGTGATGACACGGGCGGCGAAACCGGGGGTGTCTTTTTCGACGAGGAAGCCCTTCACCTCGCCGTCCTCTGTGTTGCGTGCCCACACCACGATCACGTCGGCGATGCTGGCATTGCCGATCCATTTTTTCGCGCCGTCGAGCACCCACCCGGCGCCGTCGCGGCGCGCCGAGGTCTCGAGCCCGACCGAATCCGACCCGTGGTCGGGCTCGGTGAGCGCGAAGGCGCCGATGTCCTCGCAGGCCGCCATACGCGGCAGCCACCGCTGCTTGTGCTCCTCCGACCCGCAGCGGTAGATCGCCGTCATGGCGAGGCCGGCCTGCACGCCGAGGAATGTCGCCAGGCTGCCGTCGCCGCGCGAAAGTTCCATCTGGACGAGCCCGGCGGCCACCTTGTCGAGCCGCGGGCAGCCGTAGCCGTCAATGCCGGCACCGACGACACCGAGTTCGGCGAGGCGTCGGACGAGCGGCCAGGGAAATTCGGCGCGTTCCCAGTACCCGTTGATGACCGGCAGCACTTCGTCGTCGACGAACGCCCGCACGCGCTTGAGCACGTCGGCCTGCTCCGGGGTGAACGGGTCGCTCAACGACAGGAAGTCGGTGCCCAGCGCCTCGCCGACGTCGGCCACGGTGTCGGCCACGGGGGCGTTCCCGTCGGCGCTCATGTCGCGAACACGTACGTGCCAGGGGCGGCGCAGAGGACTTCGTACTCGGCGGCGCCGAGCTTCGTCGGGGCGGCCTTCTCGGCGCCCGATCGCTCGGTGAACCAGTCGACGAAGTCCGTCCACCAGCTCCCCGGGGTGGGTTCGACGGAATCGACGAACTCCTGCGGGTCCTCGGGCGTCGTGTCGCTCACCCGATAGCTGGACTTCTTGTTCGTCGGCGGGTTGACGAGCGAGGCGATGTGGCCGTTCGTCGAGAGTACGAAGCGGCTCTGGCCACCGATCAGGTGCACGCTGCGGTAGCAGTTCGTCCACGCGCAGATGTGGTCGGCGATGCCGGCGACGACGTAGGAGTCGACGCTCGCCTGCGACAGGTCGATGGGGGTGCCAAGCACCACCGTTTCACCGGGCTTGGTCAGCGAGTTGTCTATGCCCAGTTGCAGGAAGTCGGCGTGCAGCTCTGCGGCCATCCGGGTCGTGTCGGCGTTCCAGTACAGGACGTCGAAGGCCGGCGGGCGCTTGCCGAGCAGGTAGTTGTTCACCCAGTAGTTCCAGACCAGGTCGCCGGGGCGCAGCCAGGCGAAGACAGCAGCGAGGGACCGGCCGTCCAGGTAGCCGTCGGCCCGGGACTTGGCGGCGGCGGCGGCCACCATCTCCGGGCTCGTCAACGACGACATCAGCCCGGCGCGGGACTGGTCGAGCATCGTGACGCCGAGAGAGAACCCGGCGAGGCGGTTCTCCTGCCCGGCGGCGACAAGGTGGCCGAGCACGAGGGAGGAGACGATCCCGCCAGCGCACAGCGAGAACAGGATGCTCTTCGGCGACCTGGTGATCCTCTCGACCGCGGTCAGTGCGTCGAGGACGGCCTGGACGTAGGTGTCCAGGCCCCAGGCGGCGTGCCGCTTGTCCGGGTTGCGCCAGGACACCATGAAGACCTGCTGGCCGGAGGCCACGAAGTGCTCGACCATGCTGCGTCCGGGCGCGAGGTCGGCGACGTAGTACTTATTGATCATCGGGGGGACGACCAGCAGGGGCACCCGCCGGACCTTGGCTGTCTGCGGCGTGTACTGGATGAGCTCGAACAATTCCGTGCGCAGCACGACCGCACCCGGCGTCACGGCGAGGTCCCGGCCGACGTCGAATGCGGTCGTGTCGACCATGCTCGGCACCCGCGGCTTGGTCGCCATGTCGCTGACCAAGTTCCGCGCCCCGCGCACGAGGCTGGCGCCGCCGGTGTCCAGCGCCGCCTTCAGCGCGGCGGGGTTGAGCACGGGATTGTTGCTGGGGCTGGCCGCCTCGACGAGGTTGTCGGCGACAAAGGTCATTCGCTCGCGGTCGCGCCAGGCCAGGTCGGCGTCGGACACCAGCCCGCGCGCTGCGTTGCCCGCGACGAGGTAGCTCTGCAGCACCCGCTTGAGCACAGGGTTGTCCGACCACGCCGGTTCGGTGAAGCGGCGGTCCTTGGAGTTCGGTGCGACTGAGGAGAACCCGATCGCGACCTTGCCGAGTTCTCGTGAAGCGGACACCGCACGCCGCCCGACCGCTACCGGGTGCACGATCAGGCGGGCGCCCAGCCGCAGGCCGGACATCCCCGGGTTGAACCGGCGGACCGGGCTGAATACGGCGTCGACCAGCAAGGAGTCCAGCGGCGCCGCGACGTCCTCGTCAGCGGCATGGTCGGAGTGTTCGGACGATTCAGCAGCCATGTGTGATTCCAGACGCGCAGGGGTGGGCCGACTGTGTCCTACCCAGGACAGGTCAGGTCTCACAAGCGCCGGGAGCAACCCCCAGGCACGCGACGGCACAGCGAGCTCGGGAAGATCTGCGGAGGCGTGCAGCTGCCACCTGCGCTGACGGAGCTCGGATCGATCAATCAAGACGCGTCGACTTGACGCTCGTGAGCCGGCTGAGTTCGGTTCAGGCGCCGTGGCGATGCGGTACGAACCGAGCAGGTAACCATCGGAGCTGTTTTGCCGCCACATCACGCCTGATCACCTCTAGGCGCCGCCACCTCCAGCGATGTCAATGGCGGCAAAGGGCCCGATGTGCCGGCCATGTCGAACAGGACAGCCCGCAGTGCACGTGACGGCGCCGAGCTATTCGTTGTCCGAGCGGTAGCCCAGGTTGGGCGAGAGCCACTTCTCGGCCTCGGCGGTGGTCCAGCCCTTGCGCCTGGCGTAGTCCTCGACCTGGTCGCGGCCGATATGGCCGAGCACGAAGTACTGCGCCTGGGGGTGCGAGAAGTACCAGCCGCTCACCGACGCGCCGGGCCACATGGCCATGTTCTCGGTCAGCTCGATGCCGGTGTTGGCCTTGACGTCGAGCAGTTGCCACAGCGTCTGCTTCTCGGTGTGCTCCGGACAGGCCGGGTAGCCGGGGGCCGGGCGGATGCCGACGTACTTCTCCTTGATCAAGGACTCGGGGTCCAGCGCCTCGTCGGGCTGATAGGCCCAGAACTCGGTGCGCACCCGCTCGTGCAGCCGCTCCGCGAACGCCTCGGCCAGCCGATCGGCCAGCGACTCGAGCAGGATCGCGCTGTAGTCGTCGAGGGCGGCCTTGAACTCGGCGACCTTCGCGCTGCTGCCCAGGCCCGCGGTCACCGCGAAGCCGCCGACATAGTCACGCAGGCCGGTCTCCTTGGGGGCTACGAAGTCAGCCAGTGAACGGTGCGGTACCCCGGGACGATGCTCGGTCTGCTGCCGGAGATGGTGCAGCGTGGTGAGCACCTCTCGGCGGCTCTCGTCGGTATAGATCTCGGTGTCGTCGCCCACCCCGTTGGCCGGGAACAGCCCGAACACTCCCGACGCCGAGATCCACTTCTCGGCGATGAGGGTGTCGAGCATCTTCTGCGCGTCTTCCCAGAGCTTGCGCGCCGCGTCCCCCGATGCCGGGTTGTTGAGGATGTCGGGGAACTTGCCCTTCATCTCCCAGGCGTTGAAGAACGGCTGCCAGTCGATGTAGTGACGCAGTTCGGCCAGCGAGTAGTTGTGCAACGTCTTGACGAACTGGACGTGCGCCGGTGGGCGATGGTCATCGGTGTGGACGTCGCGGGCCTGCTGCGCGATCAGTCGGGGCCGCGGCGGGCGGTGATCCGTCCAGTCGATCGGCGTGCGATCCTCTCGCGCCACGGAGACCGGGACGATCTTCTTCGCATCGTTGCGGGCGGCGTGGCGCTCGCGCAACGAGTCGTAGTCGATCTGCAGGTCGGCCAGCAGCTTCGGCCGCTGATCGTCGGACAACAGCGCCGCTACGACCGGAACGGACCGCGACGCGTCCTTCACCCAGATGACCGGACCGTGGTACTTCTTGTCGACCTTCACCGCCGTGTGCGCCCGCGAGGTGGTGGCCCCGCCGATCATCAGCGGGATGTCGAAACCCTGACGCTCCATCTCCAGGGCGAAGTTGACCATCTCGTCCAGTGAAGGGGTGATCAGTCCGGACAGTCCGATGACGTCGGCGCTGTGCTCCTTGGCCGCATCCAGGATCTTCTGTGCCGGGACCATCACCCCGAGGTCGATCACGTCGTAGTTGTTGCACTGCAACACGACGCCGACGATGTTCTTGCCGATGTCGTGCACATCGCCCTTGACGGTGGCCATGATGACGGTGCCGTTGGCGCGGTCGACGTCGCCGGGCGCCTTGCCCGCCTCGATGAAGGGGATGAGGTAGGCGACTGACTTCTTCATCACGCGCGCCGACTTCACCACCTGAGGCAGGAACATCTTGCCTGCGCCGAACAGGTCGCCCACGACGTTCATGCCGGCCATCAACGGCCCCTCGATGACCTCGATCGGCTTGCCGCCGCGGCCCTCGATCAGCTGACGGAGCTCCTCGGTGTCGACCTCGGCGTAGTCGTCGATGCCCTTCACCAGAGCGTGCGTGATCCGCTCGTCGACGGGCAGCTCACGCCATTCCTCGTTGACCGCCTCGGCCTTCATCCCGGCGCCCGCGAACTCGGTCGCGATCTCGAGCAACTGCTCAGTGGCCTCACCGCCGGTACCGCGGTTGAGGATCACGTCCTCGATACGGTCGCGCAGCCGCGGGTCGAGCTGGTCGTACGGCACCAGCGCGCCGGCGTTGACGATGCCCATGTCCATCCCGGCCGCGATCGCATGGAACAGGAAGACGGCGTGAATGGCCTCGCGCACCGCGTTGTTGCCACGGAACGAGAACGACACGTTCGACACACCGCCGGACACCATTGCGCCGGGGAGATTCTGTTTGATCCAGCGGGTCGCTTCAATGAAGTCGACGCCGTAGTTAGCGTGCTCCTCGATGCCGGTGGCCACGGCGAAGATGTTGGGGTCGAAGATGATGTCTTCTGACGGGAAGCCGAGCTCGTCGACCAGGATGCGATAGGCACGCGCGCAGATCGTCTTGCGCCGCTCGAGGTTGTCGGCCTGACCGTCCTCGTCGAAGGCCATGACCACGACGGCGGCACCGTACTTGCGGCACAGGGTCGCTTCCCGGCGGAACTTGTCCTCGCCCTCCTTCATGGAGATGGAGTTGACGATCGGCTTGCCCTGCACGCACCGCAGGCCGGCTTCGATCACCTCGAACTTCGAGGAGTCGATCATGAGCGGGACCCGGCTGATGTCAGGCTCGCTGGCGATCAGCTTGACGAAGCGGTCCATCGCTGCGACGCCGTCGATCATGCCTTCGTCCATGTTGATGTCGATCACCTGCGCGCCGTTCTCGACCTGCTGGCGGGCCACCGACAGGGCGGCGCTGTAGTCGCCGTCGCGGATCAGGTTGCGGAATCTGGCCGAACCGGTGATGTTGGTGCGCTCGCCGACGTTGACGAACAGCGAGTCGGCGGTGATCGTCAGCGGCTCGAGACCGGCCAGCCGGCAGGCGTCGGGTCGCTCGGAGGGCTCCCGCGGGGCGACGCCGTCGACGACGGCGGCCATCGCACTGACGTGCTCCGGTGTCGTGCCGCAACATCCCCCGAGCAGGTTCACCAGTCCACTCTGCGCGAACTCGCGCACGATCTCGGCAGTCTGATCGGGCTCCTCCTCGTATTCACCGAACGCATTGGGTAGGCCGGCATTCGGGTAGCACGAGACGAAGCAGTCGGCCAGCCTCGACACTTCGGCCAGGTAAGGGCGCATCTCATGGGCCCCGAGTGCGCAGTTCAGACCGACCAGAAGCGGCTTGGCGTGGCGCACCGAGTTCCAGAACGCCTCGGTGACCTGGCCGGACAACGTGCGACCCGAGGCGTCGGTGATGGTTCCCGAGATCATCACCGGCCACCGGCGCTCGCGCTGCTCGAACAGGGTCTCGAGCGCAAAGATCGCGGCCTTGGCGTTGAGGGTGTCGAAGATCGTTTCGACCAGTAACAGGTCTGCGCCGCCGTCGACCAGGCCGTTGGCCTGCTCGATGTAGGCCTCCACCAATTCCTGGTAGGTGACGTTTCGGGCGCCCGGGTCGTTGACGTCGGGAGAGATCGAGGCGGTGCGGTTGGTGGGCCCGAGCGCACCGGCCACGAATCGCGGTCGGCTGGGGTCTGTCGCCGTCATGGCATCGCATTGGGCGCGGGCCAGCCGCGCCGCTTCGATGTTCAATTCGTAGGCAAGCTCTTCCATGCCGTAGTCAGCCAGCGAGATCCGCTGCGCGTTGAAGGTGTTGGTCTCGACGAGGTCCGACCCGGCTTCGAGATAGGCGCGGTGGATCCCGCTGATCGCCTCGGGTTGGGTGAGGGTCAGCAGGTCGTTGTTGCCTCTGAGGTCGCGGTGCCAGTCTGCGAACCGTTCGCCCCGGTACTCCGCCTCACTGAAGGTGTGCCGCTGGATCATGGTGCCCATCGCCCCGTCAAGAATGAGAATGCGGGACTGCAACAAGCCGGTCAGAGCTTGTGTCGCGTCTGGGCGAAGCAACGGTGGTGCGGGCACGGGCACATTCCTCGGTGGATCGACAGCAAATCGGCAACTAGCTCTGCCGCTCCAGGTTACCGGTCAGCGCCAATGCGTTGCCCCGGACGAGCCTGCGGCGCGCTGGACGGCCTCGCCAGGGTCGCGGTCGTAGGCTGCCCGTATGACGGTCTTCGACGGCGCAGGCTGGCCCGAGCTGGTCAATCCGATCCTGGTGGCCGCCTTCGAGGGCTGGAACGACGCCGGCGATGCAGCCAGCGGTGCGGTCGAGCATCTCGAGCTGGTCTGGGACGCGCAGCCGCTCACCGAGATCGACCCGGACGACTACTACGACTTCCAGGTCAACCGGCCGACGGTGTCGCTCGTCGACGGGGTCAGCCGGCGGATCAGCTGGCCGACGACCCGCTTCTCGGTGTGCCGGCCCCCGGGGGCGGAGTTCGACCTGGTCATCGTCCGCGGTATCGAGCCGAATATGCGCTGGCGCAGCTTCTGTGACGAACTGCTTGGCGTCATCCGTGAGCTCGACGTGCGGATCGTGGTAACCCTCGGCGCGCTGCTGTCGGACACGCCGCACACCAGGCCTACGACGGTCACCGGTACGTCCTACGACGCGGACTCGGCCGCGCGGTACGGCCTGGAGAAGTCGCGTTACGAAGGCCCCAGCGGCATCGTCGGCGTGCTGCAGGACGCCTGCGTGGCGGCCGGCATCCCGGCCATCTCGTTCTGGGCCGGCGTGCCGCACTACGTGTCCCAGCCGCCCAACCCCAAGGCCACCCTCGCGCTGCTGCACAGCGTCGAGGAGGTTCTCGACCTGCCGGTGCCGCTGGCCGAGTTGCCGCAGCAGTCCGACGAGTGGCAGAAGCTGGTCGACGAGATGGCCGCCGAGGACGACGAGGTCACCGATTACATCCGCAACCTCGAAGAACGCGACGACGAAATCGACCGCAGCGAGCTGGGTGAGGCGTCCGGTGACGCGATCGCGCGGGAGTTCGAGCGCTACCTGCGCCGTCGCGACCGCGGCGGTGGGCACGCCGGGCCCGGCGCGCACGGCTGACGGGCAGCGAACGCCACGATCGCTGGCCCCGCCGCTCATCGATCTGGCAGGTGGCCGCGGCCGCACACGTCACGGCCACCTGGTCAGAGCTCTACTCCCAGCAGGGCATCGGCGAGTCGGCGCACCAGTCCGGGCGCTGACTCGTCCTGACCCGGCGTCGTCGTGGCCGCTTCGGCCCAGCGGTCGAGAGCAGCCAGCGCAGTGCCCGTGTCCAGATCATTGGCCAGAGCAACCCGCACCTCGGCCAGCAGGGCCTGGGCCCGGGGTCCGGCAGGCAGCGCGACGGCCGCCCGCCAGCGAGCCAGTCGCGCCTCGGCGCTGGGCAGCCGCCCGCCGGTCCACTCCCGGTCGGCGCGGTAGTGCCCGTCGAGCAGGGCCAGCCGCAGCGCCATGGGGTCGACGCCACCCATCCGTAACTTAGACACCAGCACCAGGTTCCCGCGTGACTTGCTCATCTTCTCGCCGTCGAGTCCGATCATCCCGGCGTGGACGTAGTGTTTGGCGAACGGCGCGCGGTGGGTCAACGCCTCGGCGTGGGCGGCAGAGTGCTCGTGGTGCGGGAAGATCAGGTCCGATCCGCCGCCCTGAACGTCGAAACCCATGCCGAGCCGGTTGAGCGCGATCACCGAGCATTCGATGTGCCAACCCGGCCGGCCCTGGCCGAGCGGGCTGTCCCAGAACGGCTCGCCTGGCCGATGACCGCGCCAGAGCAGCGAGTCCAGCGGGTCGCGCTTGCCGGCCAGGTCCGGATCCCCGCCGCGCTCACCGAACAGCCTGCGCATCGTGTCGCGGTCGTAGTTGGACTCATAACCGAACTGGCCGGAACTCGACACGTCGAAGTAGATGTCCTCGCCGAGACGGTAGGCAGCGCCGTCGGCGAGCAACGAGGTGATCGCGCCGGTCAGTTCGGGGACCGATTCGACGACGCCGATGTATTCATCAGGCGCCAGCACCCGCAGCGCGGTCATGTCCTCACGGAACAGCTCGATCTCACGCTCGGCCAGGCTCATCCAATCATCGCCGGTGTGCGTGGCGCGCTCGAGTAACGGGTCGTCGACGTCGGTGACGTTCTGGACGTAGTGCACGGCGTGGCCAGCGTCGCGCCAGACCCGCTGGACGAGGTCGAAGGCAAGGTAGGTGGCTGCGTGCCCCAGGTGCGTGGCGTCGTATGGCGTGATCCCGCACACATAGAGCGTGGCGGTGCCGCCTGGGGCCGTCTCGCGCAGCCGGCCGGCGGCGGTGTCGAACAGCGTCAGGGAAGGGCCTTGGCCCGGTAACGGCGGCACGTCGACCGTGGGCCACGACTTCATGGCCCTCACGGTATCGGGCACACTTGCCCCATGAGCGCGTACCTGGTTTCCGAGAGCAAGGTCATCGCGGCCGAGCCGCAGCAGCTGTTCGACATCGTCGCCGACCCGTCGATGCATGTGGCGATGGACGGTTCGGGCACGCTGCAGGCGACCCGCGGTGACGTGCCGGCGCGGCTGAGCAAAGGTGCCCAGTTCGGCATGGACATGAAGTTGGGTGCGTCCTACAAGATCATGAACACGGTCATCGAGTTCGAGGACGGCAAGCAGATAGCGTGGCGGCATTTCAACGGTCACGTCTGGCGTTTCACGTTCGAGCCGGTCGACGGCGGGACGCTGGTGACCGAGCAGTGGGACGCGCGGCCGGCTAAGAACCGGATCTTCCTGCGCCTGTCCGGTTTTCCGGGCCGCAACCGCAAGGGCATCATCGCCACCCTGGAGCGCCTGGACGAACTGGTCGCCACGACGTAGCTCGGGCACGGCACGCTGGTCCGGCACAACGAGCTGAGGCGGTGCGGGCTCTGGGTGGTGCATTGCCCCCGTCGACCACCTGCGCCGCGAGTTGGAGCGCCGATGTGGCGACGTGGCTGCGCCGGCGCGCCGCCGAACTGGCGTACCGGTCCCCGCTCGCAGGGGGCGACACGCCACGCCACCGGTCGCACGCCGGCGCCGTTCGTCGTGCGCTGCGGTCACTGAGCAGAGCACGACCGCTGCTCGTCCCATGATCATCTAGCGATAGGCGCGACCTGCGACCGCAAGTCCTAGATGATCACCGAAAAGGGCAGCACCGGCAGCGGCGCCTAACGGCAGCGGCGCCTTAGGCAGTGGCGGGTACGGCGCCGTCCTACATGGGTGGCCAGGGCACCGCGGGCCAGTCGTCGCTGGGCTCGGGATGGCGACCAGTGGCCAGTAGCCGATCCAGGCGCCGGATCGTGCGACGCACCTCGCGAGTCGTGAGCAGTTCATGCAGTCGCTCCCCCAGCGCGACCCCGAGCTGGGCCCGCAGGGTCTCGAGGTCGGCGATGACGTCGGCCGGCAGCCGGTTGCCGGCCCACTGCCACAGCACTGTGCGTAGCTTGTTCTCGACGTGGAACGTCACCCCATGATCGACGCCGTACACGTGGCCCGACGCGGTCGGCAGCAGGTGCCCACCCTTGCGGTCGGCGTTGTTGATCACCGCGTCGAACACCGCGATCCGCCGCACCTGCGCGACATCACGGCCGCGGATCAGGCGCACCAGGTCGGCCGCTTCGTCCTCGCCGATCCACAGCTGCACCATGCCTGGGCCGAGCGGGCCGTCCCGGTAGACCGTCGGTGGCACGATCGCCCAGCCCGAGGCCGCGGACATCTCGTAGGCCGCGACCTCCCGCTCGGCCAGCGTGCCGTCGGGAAAGTCCCATAGCGGACGCTCCCCCGCGACCGGTTTGTACACGCAGGCTGCCGTCAGCCCCTCGCACGAGACGGAGCAGTACAGCGTCGCGTTGGACGCGTCGACCAGCCGGCCTTCGACCGAGACCTCGCCGGCGCGCAACAGGGTCAGCGCATCGTCGACGTCGAGTTCGACGGGCGGTGTCAGCCCGTCCGGAATCATGTGCCCAAGGGATCGCTGCGGTGATAGCCGTTCTGCCGCGGGCAGACGTGGCCGCCTGGCTCCAGCGGCCGCCCGCAGAGTGGACATGGCGGCCGGCCCGCCGAGATCACCTTGCGGGCCCGGTCGACGAACGCGCGGGCCCGTCGGGGCTCGATGAGCACCCGCAGCGCGTCCGGACCGTCCTCGACGTCCTCGAGCAACGTCTCCTGGGCGATCTCGGTGTCATCGACGGGAGCCTGCGCCTCGATCACGACCAGCCCCGCGTCGCCGTCCCACGCCAGCCCCATCGCGCCCACCCGGAACTCCTCGTCGATGGGCTGTTCGAGGGCCTCGGTGTCGGACTCGGTCGCCGGCAGCGCAGTGCCGGTGCGGGTGACGACCTCGTCGAGCAGTTGCTCCAGCCGGTCGGCGAGCACCGCCACCTGCTGCTTCTCGAGAGACACCGACACGACGCGGGCGCCGTCGGCTGCCTGCAAATAGAAGGTCCGCTCGCCGGGCGTGCCGACGGTCCCGGCGACGAAACGGCGGGGACGTTCGAACAAGTGGACTTGGCGCGACATGATGCCTTCGAGCCTAGCTTCCGTCCGCCACCTCAGACTTGCCCGCCGCCGGCTCCGCCGCCGACTGTGGCATCGGCGGACTTGCGGCGTCTGCCCTTCTTCGCTGGCGGCACGAACGCGGACAGTTCGCCGCTGACGTCGTTGGCCCGCAGCACGTACGGACGGGTGTCGGTGTATCGCACGACCGACACCGAGCACGGGTCGACCACGATGCGCTGAAACTGATCGAGGTGCAGTCCCAGGGCATCAGCCAAGATCGCCTTGATCACGTCCCCATGGCTGCAGGCCACCCAGATCGCGTCCGGCCCCAGCCGGGCATCCCAGTCGCGGACGGACGCGACGGCCCGCGCGGACATTTCCGTCATCGCCTCGCCGCTGGGAAAGCGCGCTGCCGAGGGCTGGATCTGCACCACCTTCCACATCGGGTCCTTGGCCAGATCCTTGATGGCGCGTCCCGTCCAGTCGCCGTAACCGGCCTCCACCAGGCGGTCGTCGATCTCCCACATCGGTGCTCGGCCCGCGGATTGTTGCGCCTCGCGCACCGCCGCGGCGGTGTCGGTACAGCGTTCGAGGGGGCTGGTGACGATAGCCGCCAGCGGCAGCACCGCGATCCGGGCGGCGGCGGCCGCGGCCTGGGCCTGGCCGCGCTCGTCGAGATGCAGTCCGGGCGCACGGCCGGCCAGTACCGGGCCGGTCAGCTTGGTCAGGCCGTGGCGAAGCAGCAGCAGCGTCGACATCTAGTTGGTGGCGTCCAGCACGCCGGTACTGAGCAGGACGAGAAGCAGGGCACCGAGGGCGAGGCGGTAATAGATGAAGACGAATGTGCTGTGCGAGGTGAGCCAGCGCATCAGCCAGGCGATCGAGGCCAGGCCGACGACGAAGGCGAACACCAGGGCGACTCCGGTAAGTCCCAGGCCCGGCCCGTTCTTGTCCTTCGCGTGCTTGACCGCTTCATAGACACCGGAGAGCACGACGGCGGGGACCGACAGCAGGAAGGAGAATCGGGCCGCGGCCTCACGGGTCAGCCCGCGGAACAACCCCGCGGTGATCGTGGTTCCTGATCGCGACGCGCCAGGAATCAGGGCCAGTGCCTGTGCTGCGCCGACGACCACGGCATCCTTGGTGTTGAGCTCCTCCTCCTCGCGATCGCGCTGACCGACCTTCTCGGCGGCCGCGAGGAGCAGGGCCAGAGCGATGAGCGCGGATGCGATCAGCCACAGGTTGCGGGCACCGGTCTCTATTTGATTGCTGAAGATCAGACCGAAGGCGCCGACGGGCACGGTGGCCAGGATCAGGTACCACCCGAGGCGGTACTCCAGCGAGCTGCGCACCGACCTGTCGAACAGCCCGCGGAACCATGCCACGGTGACATGCAGCAGTTCCCGCCAGAAGTACACGACGATGGCCGCGGTCGTACCCAGCTGGACGACCGCAGTGAACGGGGCACCGGGGTCGTTCGTAGTGGTGTCGCCGTAGTGGAAAGTCCAGCCGAACAACGCCGGGACGATGCGCAGGTGCGCGGTTGAGGAGATCGGCAGGAACTCGGTGAGACCCTGGACGATGCCGAGCACGATGGCCTGCAGAAATGTCATGCACGGACTCCGGAACCGCCCAGGCCCAGTGCGTGGGTGCCACGGCTGCTCATTCTGAAGCTCCAGATCGCTCGAGGGCATCGACAGCGGTACGCAGCGCGGCAACCCGCTCGCCCATAGTCTCGCCGTACGGCGTTATCGACAGCGTCGTGACCCCCGCATCCGCGAACTCTGCCATCCGGTCGGCGATCCGTCCTGGTGGACCCAGCAATGAGGTCGCGTCGACGAACTCCGCAGGGACGGCCGTGGCAGCGCCGTCGTAGTCCCGAGCCAGGAAGCGGCGCTGGATCTCGGCCGCCTCGTCGGCATAGCCCATCCGCACGGCCAGAGCGTTGTAGAAGTTCTGTTCGGGGCTGCCCATCCCGCCGATGTAGAGCGCACTGTAGGACCGCACCGGTTTGGCGCACTGCACCAGGTCGTTGCCGAGCACCATGGGCACGTTCGCCACTACGTCGAACCCGTCGAGTGTCTGGCCGGCCCGCGTGCGCCCCGCGCGAAGATGATCGAGGTGCGACTCGGCGAACTTGGGCGCGAAGAAGACCGCGAGCCACCCGTCGGCGATCTCGCCGGTGAGTTCGAGGTTCTTCGGCCCGACCGAGGCCAGGTAGATGGGGATGTGGTCGCGGACCGGGTGCACCATCAGGTGCAGCGCCTTGCCGGGTCCGTCAGGCAAGGGCAGCTGATAGGTGTCGCCGTCATAGCGCACCCGCTTGCGCGACAACGCCAGGTTGACGATGTCGACGTACTCGCGGGTGCGGGCCAGCGGTTTGGCGAACCGCACGCCGTGCCAGCCTTCGGAGACCTGCGGTCCGGAGACCCCGAGGCCCAAGCGGAACCGGCCCCCGGACAGCGTGTCCAGCGTCGCCGCGGTCATCGCGGTCATGGCCGGCGTGCGGGCCGGGATCTGCAGGATGCCGCTGCCGATGTCGATCTGACTGGTCTGCGCAGCCACCCAGCTCAGCACCGATACCGCGTCGGAGCCGTACGCCTCGGCCACCCACGCGACGGAGTAACCCAACTGGTCGGCCTCGCGCGCCAACGCCAGACTGTCGGCGTCACCGCCCATGCCCCAGTACCCGAGATTCAATCCGAGCTTCACCGCGTCACCATAGCGAGCACCCTGTGCGGCCTCGGGACGACCAGCCGGTAGTTTCGCGGCGTGAAGCAGCGCACTGTCGGTCGCAGCGGCCTGAAGGTCTCGCACCTCGGACTGGGCACGGCGACGTGGGGTCGCGAGACCGACGCGGACGAGGCGGCGGCCCAGTTGGTCTCGTTCCACGACGCCGGCGGCACGCTCGTCGACACAGCCGTCTCGTACGGGTACGGCGCGGCTGAGCAGATCCTCGGTTCGCTGCTCGCCGACGTGGTGCCGCGCTCGGATCTGATCGTCGCGACGAAGGCCGGCATCACCCGCACTCCCGAAGATCGTGTGATCGACGCGTCGAGGGGCGCTCTGCTGCGCGGCCTGGACCAGTCCCTGCGATCGCTCGGTACGGACTACATCGATCTCTGGTACGTGCACTACGTCGACGACACCGTGCCGTTCGACGAGACACTGTCCGCGTTGGACGCCGCGGTCGCCGCGGGCAAGGTCCGCTACGTCGGGGTCTCTAACTACTGCGGCTGGCGGGTGGCCCGGGCGGCGACCTGGCAGCAGGCGGAACCGGGGCGCGCGCCCGTGGTGGCCAACCAGGTGCGCTACTCGCTGCTGGACCGTGGCGTCGAGCGGGAGGTCATCCCCGCCTGCGCGGCCCTGGGTATCGGGGTGCTGCCCTACTCGCCGTTGGGGGGCGGCGTGCTCACCGGCAAGTACCGCACCGGCATGCCCACCGACTCCCGGGCTGCCACCGGCGGCGCGGACGTGGCCCCGATGCAGGCCACCACCCTCGGCATCGTCGAGGCGGTGGCCACGGCGGCCGAGGGCCTGGCCACCGCGCCGGTCGCGGTGGCGCTGGCCTGGCTGCGCGACAAGCCCGGCGTGACCGCACCGATCCTGGGTGCCCGCACCCTGGGGCAGCTGACGGCGGCGCTGGCCTGCGAGACGCTCGATCTGCCACAGGAGATCCGTGAGGCGCTCGACGACGTGTCCGCTCCGGTGCTCGGCTACCCCGAGGACCTCAGCTGAGCACGCCCGCGCCGCTGGCGGACCCAGAGTGAGCCCAACGCGCCGGCTGCGCAGCGCAAGGTGAGCACCGATCCTGTCTTCGCCGCCTTCTGTGCCGCGCGACTGTGGCCAGGCGTCGGCCCGGTCCTCGCGGCCGCGATGGCCGACGCTGGGATCACCGGCCCGGACGACGTCACCGCGACCAACCTGGCTGCTCTGCCGAAGATCGGACCGACCCGCGCTGGCCGGCTGCTCTCGGCGTTCCTGGCTGCCGCTCCGGCCTACGAGGTGGCCGAAATGCTCGTCCCGGCCGATGTCGACGCGCGCGTCGCGGGCCGGGTGGTCGACGCCCTCGGCCCGCCGGCACCGCGACTGCTGCGCGATGACCCGTGGCAGCTGTTGGCTATTTACGGCATCACCCCCGCCGATGCCGACCGGGTGGCCCGGCTGGCCATCCCGGGGGTCCGCCGCGATGACCCGCGACGCGGGCGGGCGCTCGTGGGCTATGTGCTGACCCGCATCGCCCGTGACGGGCACACCGTGGCCCCGCGCGAGGACGTCCTGATCGCGCTCGGCGAGTTCGGTGCAGGCGACGCCCAGGCGGCGGTGGCTGCGGCACTCGAGGCCGCCATCGTGATCGAGGTCTCCCTCGGCGGCGACTCCCCCGCCGGCGACTCCCCCGCCGGCCCCGCCCCCGCCGGCCACGCCCCCATCGGCCGGGGTAGCCCCCCTCCTACCGCCGAGGGAACCCTCGTTGCCGGCGACCTGCTCGGCCTGGCCCGGTTCGCCGAGGCGGAGGACGGCATCGCCCAGGGACTGGCCCGCCTGGTCGCCACCGCCGAGCCGATCGATGCCGACCCGAAGCGCAGCGCCGCCGGGCCGCTGGATGCCGCTCAGCGCGCAGCGGTGGCTGCGGCGCTGCGGAGCGGCGTCAGCGTCCTGACCGGCGGCCCGGGTACCGGCAAGAGCCGGACCGTCGCCGCCATTGTCTCCCTGGCCGAGCACGCCGGGCACAGCGTGGCCCTGGCCGCGCCGACCGGTCGCGCGGCCAAGCGGCTGGAGGAGTTGTGCGAAGCGCCGGCGTCGACGATCCATCGGCTGCTCGGTGCGCAGGCCCGTCAGTCGGGTGAGAATGTCACTTTCGACGGTGGCTTCGCGCGGGGCGAGGACTGGCCACTGGACGAGGACGTCGTCGTGGTCGACGAGGCCTCCATGCTCGACGTGGAACTCGCGGACGCACTGCTCAGCGCCTGCAAGGACGGCACGCATCTCGTCTTCGTCGGTGACGCCGCGCAGCTGCCGTCGATCGGGGCCGGCCGGGTGCTCGGTGACCTGATCGACTCGGGCACCGTCCCGGTCACCGAGCTGAACACGCTCTACCGGCAGGCGGAGGGTGGCTCGATCGCCCGGCTGGCGATCGCAGTTCGCGGCGGCGACCTACCGCCCGTCGACGACCCGACTCGTGAGGTTGTCATCGTTGCCGCGCGCGGCTCGCTCGAGGCGGCGCATCGGGTGTCCCAGCTGGTCACCGACTCCATCCCCCGCGCCCTGGGTATCCCGGCTGACCAGGTGCAGGTCGTCACTCCGGTGCATCGCGGGGCAGCCGGGACGCTGGCCCTGAACGCCGCCCTGAAGGCGAAACTGAACCCCGGCACCGGCAAGCGGCGTTTCGACGTGGGCGACCGGGTCGTGGCGACGGCCAATCACATGGAGGCCACCCCGTTCGGTTATGCGAACGGCGAGGTCGGTGTGGTGGACGAGGTGGAGCACGACGGCACGGTGACCGTCGAGTTCGCATCGGGGCCGGCCGAGGTGAAGGGCAAGGCCCTGGCCGACTTGATGCACGGCTGGGCCATCACGGTGCACCGGGCCCAGGGCTCGGAGTTCCCGGCCGTCGTCGTGGTGGTGCCTCCGGAGGCCGGTGGCATGCTGTCGCGGCCGCTGATCTATACCGCGATGACGCGGGCGCAGCGGCACCTGTCGGTCGTGCACGCCGCCGGCCCGGCCCTGGCCCGGGCGGTGCGCCAGATCGGCACGCTGCCCCGGCGGACCCAACTGCAGGCGATGCTGGTCGAGTACCTCGGCGCGACGAGGGAATAGTCGGCCGCTCAGTTCGTTTCGAGAAGTACCACCAGCTGGATGACAAGGGGAATGTGTCGTGCCCAAGGTCTTTCGCTTCACCGAATACGGCGGTCCCGAGACGCAGGAATTCGCCGACGTGCCCAGACCCACAGCGGGTCCCAGTGAGATCCTCGTGCGGGTCAAGGCGGCCGGGGTGAACCCGATCGACTACAAGATCCGGCAGGGAATGCTGAAAGACTTCATGCCCCTGGACCTGCCTGCCGAGTTCGGCAGCGAGGTCTCCGGAGTCGTGGAAGAAGTAGGACAGGACGTCGACGGTTTCGCCGCGGGCGATGCCGTTTTCGGCATCACTGCCGCAACGCACGGCGGATTCTCCGAGTTCACGGTGACCAGCGCGGAGGTCACCGCGAAGAAGCCGCCGCAGGTCAGCTTCGAGGATGCCGCCACACTCGCCGTCGCGGCCGCGACCGCATACGACGGCATCGTGCAGCTTGACCTGTCCGAAGGGCAGACGCTGCTCATCACCGGGATCGGTGGCGGCGTCGGCGTGGCCGCGGCGCAGATCGCCCGCGACTCTGGCGTCGCAGTATTCGGCACGGCGAGCGAAGGCAAGCGCACGCTGGTCGAGTCCCTGGGCGCCACGCTCATCCCGTACGGCGACGGCGTCGAAGGACGCGTTCGCGAGTTGCTGCCGGACGGTGTCGACGCGATCTATGACCTGGTCGGCGGTGATGCGTTACGTGCAGTGGCGGGCCTGGTCAGGGACCCGGCAAAGTTGATCACCTCGGCCGACCCGGGCACGGCAGCCGAACTCGGTGGCGCGATGGTGAATCGTGACCGCACGTCACGGGTGCTCGACGAGGTCGCCGCGCTGGTCGCCGAAGGCAAGCTCGATCCGCACGTCAACGACGTCCTCTCCTTCGACGACGCCGCACAAGCCATCGCTGCGGTGGAGTCCGGCCATCCACAGGGCAAGGTCGTCGTCCGGATCGGCTGACCGACCACCGCTGAGAAGCAGGGGCCTTTCGCCGAGTTCATCTCGTGCGGTGCTGGGACGGGCAGGCACCGGTAGCGTGCCAGTCCACCATGGAATCGGACGCTGAGACCCGGCAGGCTTATCCGCCTGAGCCTTGGCGGCTGCGCGGCGACCTGCACACGTCGGTGTTCCTCGTCCCCATGGCCGACATGCCGCTGGTTCTGCCGTCCGGATGGCGGCCGCTGCGGCTGGGGCGATTCGGCGTGGTGGGCACGGCCTGGGTCACCTACCGTCCCGGTGGCGTGTTGAGTTATGACGAACTGATGTCGACCCTGCTGGTGCGGCGCGGCTGGCGGGTCCAGCCGACGATCACGCACATCTGGGTCGACAGCCCGGCCTCGCGCGACGGCGGTCGTGAGTTGTGGGGACTTCCGAAGGAGTTGGCGTCCTTCCGTGCGTTCTCGGCGATCACGGAGGACGGGCCTCTCGCCACGGGTTCCGTGTCGCGCTTGGTGACCCTCCCGTGGCGACTGCCGGGCCGGTTTTCCGTCGTGCAGCGCCTGGCCGGCGCGACCAAACTCACTCCGGTGCGCTTTCGGGGCTTGGTGGCATTGAGTCGCACGACGTTCGCCGCGGATCCCGCCGGGCCGCTGGCGTTCCTGGCCGGGCGGCGGGTGCTTCTGTCGCTGTCTTTGATCGACTTTCGGATGACCTTCGGGGGTGGCTGACCGTATGCCAGCAGGGGGAAACGTCCCTTTCAGGGGTGGAGATCGCTCCCCGTTGGGGGTCTAATGAGGCGATGACAGCGGTACGCGCCGAGGACGGTGCAGAGCCGGACTGGGAGTACGCGCCGTTGCGGATACCGGCCGAGGTCACCCGGCCCACCGCAGCGGCGCAGCTTTCGTTGCATGCTGAGTTCGGTGGGTGGGAGCTCGCCAGGGTGGTCCGCGACGTGGACGGCTCGCGCCGGGTGTGGCTGCGGCGCATGCGTCGGCCCGCTGCGGCTCTGCCGTTACCCGGACTGCCGGTCTGACGCTCTCTCCCCTCCCCGGTCGACGTTGTTGTTCGTCACCGCCGCAGGAAGGTGGTGAGGGCGGCACTCAACGCTTGTGGGTTGTCCTCGGCCATGTGATGCCCGGAGGCGACGGCGTGCCCGGTGACGTCGCCCGCCCAGGGGCTCCACACCGACAGCGGGTCGCCGTAGAGATCGGCCATGTCGTCGTCGCTGGACCACAGCACGAGGACAGGACACCCGATGGTGCGGCCTGCGGCCCGATCCTCGACGCCGTGCTCACGGTCGATGCCCACCCCGGCGCGGTAGTCCTCGAGCATGGCGTGCACGGTCTCCGGATCGTGGATCGCACGGCGGTATTCGGCATAGGCCTCCTGCCCCATCACCGTCGCGTCGTTGCCGTACCACGCGTCCGGGTCGGCGAGGATCGCGCGTTCCGGCTTGTCGGGCTGGGCGAAGAAGAACCAGTGCCACCACAGCTCGGCGAAACGGGCGTCGCAGCGCTCTAACGCCTCGATGAGCGGGACGCTGTCGAGGACCGCCAATTGCTGCACGATCGCGGGATGATCCATCGCTAGGCGAAACGCGACGTAGCTGCCGCGGTCGTGGCCGACCACCGCGAAGCTCTCGTGGCCGAGCAGTGGCATCAGTGTCGCCATGTCCTGAGCCATCGCCCGCTTGGAGTACGGGAGGTGATCGGGCGTGCTCGCGGGCTTGGACGAGCCACCGTAGCCGCGCAGGTCGGCACACACGACAGTGAAGCCGGCGGCCACCAGCCGAGGCGCCACCATGTGCCAGGTGGCCGACGTGCGCGGGTGGCCGTGCAGCAGCAGTACCGCGGGTCCTTGCCCGCCGTGCCGGACACGCAGCCGTGCGGCGCCGACGTCGACCTGTTCGGTCACGAATCCCTCGAACATGGCCGCTAGTCAGTCACGCTGGTGGAGCAGGCGGACGGTGTCGATGGTGTCGGCCTCGGTGGCCGGCTTGTCGTCTCTGTAGCGCAAGACGCGGGCGAATCGCAGGGCCATGCCACCGGAGTAGCGCGAGGAACCCTGGATTCCGTCGAACGCGATCTCGACTACCTGTTCGGGCCGCACCTGCACTACCCAGCCTCCCCCGTCGGCAGGACCGTCAGCAGGGCCGTCGGCCAGTTCGAGGAATCGTTCGGTCTGCCACTCGAGCATCGCGTCGGTCATGCCCTTGAAGGTCTTGCCGAGCATGACGAAACCGCCGGTCGCCGGATCACGGGCGCCGAGGTGGATGTTGGACAGTTTGCCCTGGCGCCGGCCCGAGCCCCACTCGACCGCGAGGACGACGAGGTCGAGCGTGTGCACCGGCTTGACCTTGAGCCAGCCTGCGCCACGCCGACCGGCCTCGTACGGCGCCGTGAGCGACTTGGCCATCACGCCTTCATGCCCGCTCTCGATCGTCGCGTCCAGAAATGCCTGCGCCGCAACGGGATCCTCGGTGATCAGGCGATCGACGCGGGCGGACACTGGCACCACGGCGTCGAGTGCGGCGAGCCGCTCAGCGGTCGGCGCGTCCAGCAGGTCGGTGCCGTCGATGTGCAGGACGTCGAAGAGGAACCCGCGCAGCGGGATGGAGTTGCGTGCGGTCTCGACGTCGGAGCGCCGGCCGAACCGTGACGCGGTGACCTGGAAGGGATGTGGCCGACCGTCCGGACGCAGCGCGATCGCTTCTCCGTCCGCGACCAGCGACGTCACCGGCAGGGCGAGAATCCCCTCGACGATTTCAGGCAGCCGCGCGGTGACATCGTCGAGGGTGCGGGTGTAGATCGCGACCTCGTCGCCAGAGCGGTGCACCTGGATCCGTGCCCCGTCGAGCTTGGCTTCCAGAACAGCGCAGCCGCCGAGCCGCTCGAGCGCCTCGGAGACGCTGGCGGCGGTCTGCGCGAGCATCGGGCTGATTGCTCGCCCTACGTGCAGCCCGAACTCGGCCAGAGCAGCGGACCCGCCGGAGCGCGCGGCCGCTGCGACCGCCGGCAGGTCACCGCGCAACATCGCGGCGCGCCGAACCTCGGCCAGCCCGACTGCGGTCGCCCGCGCGACGGCGTCGGTCATCACACCGAGCAGGGCGCCCTGGCGCAGGTCACCGCCGAGCAGTCGCCGCAGGAACTCCTGCTCGACAGAGGTCGCGGAGCCGAAGAGTCGCGCGACCAACTCGGCGCGACGCACCTGCGATCCGGCGCCGGAGACGGCGCCGATCGCGGCGAATGCGTCCTCGACCTCGGTGACGGTGAGCGCGGCGGTATCGGCCGCCGGTGGCACAGCACGGAGCGCAGCCCAGCCGACACCGATCTGGCGCTGCGTCAACTCCCCTGCCAGCCACGACACGACGATCGAAATCTCGTCAGCGTCGGCTAGTCGGAGCAACGTGGCCAACCGCTCGGTCTTGGCCAGCCGCGCGGACGTGGCGCGCAGGTCGACGGAGGCGGCAGCGACCTCGGCAAGCAGCACCGGCTCAGCCTTGCATGGGGCAGCGACAACGACTCAGCAGTCCGACAAGAGCCGGTCGAGCACCCGTACGCCGAACTTCAGCGCGTCGACGGGCACCCGTTCGTCGATGCCGTGGAACAGCGCCGCGAAGTCCAGGTCGGCGGGCAGCAGCAGTGGCGAGAATCCGAAGCAGCGCATGCCCAGCGTGGAGAAGGATTTCGCGTCGGTTCCGCCGCTCATCAGGTAGGGCACCGGGTGGCCCCCTGGGTCCTCGGCCCGCAGCGCGGCCGACATCGCCTCGACCAGGGCGCCGTCGAAGGTCGTCTCGACCGCGATGTCCTCGACGATGGATTCGCGCTGGACGCCAGGGCCGATCAAGGCATCGATCTGGGCCAGTTGCTCGTCGCGCTGTCCGGGCAGGAACCGCGCGTCGATCGTCGCCTCGGCCGAGGACGGGATGACATTGGTCTTGTAGCCGGCCTGCAGCATGGTCGGATTCGCGGTATTGCGGACGACAGCACCGATCATTCGGGCCATCCCGCCGAGCTTGGGCAGCCACTGGTCGGGGTTGTCGGGGTCGAGATCCATCCCGGTCACCCCCGCGATCGCCTCGACCATCGACCGGACCGTGTCAGTGATGACCATCGGGAATTCGTGCGCGCCGACTCGGGATACCGCCGCGGCCAGGTGCGTGACGGCATTGTCCTCGTGCACCATCGAGCCGTGGCCGGGCCGGCCGGTCGCGCGCAGCCGCAGCCAGTTGATGCCCTTCTCCGCCGTCTGGATCAGGTACAGCCGGGTGCTCTCGTTGAGCGAGACACTGAATCCGCCGACCTCACTGATCGCCTCGGTGCAGTCGGCGAACAGATCCGGATGGTTGTCGACGAGATGGTGCGCGCCGAGCCGACCGCCGGCTTCCTCGTCGGACACGAACGCCAGAACGATGTCACGGGACGGCTTGCGCCCGGTGCGCGCCCATTCGCGCACGAGGGCGATGGTCATCGCGTCCATGTCTTTCATGTCGACGGCACCGCGACCCCACACGTAGCCGTCCCGGATCTCGCCGCCGAACGGGTCGACCGACCATTCGCTCGCCTCGGCCGGGACGACGTCCAAATGGCCGTGGATCAGCAGCGGGGCACGGGCCGGGTCGCGGCCCTCAATGCGGGCGATGGTCGAGGCCCGACCCGGGGCCGCCTCGATGATCTGCGAATCGATGCCAACCTCGTCGAGCTTGGCCGCCACCCATTCGGCGGCCGGGCGTTCCGGGTGCGTCGGATTGGCGGTGTTGATCCGGATCAACTCACCCAGCAGGTCGACGACCTCGTTCTGCGCAGTGACTCCCGGTTGTGGCTGGCTCATGCGTCGTTCCTACCAGTCCCTGCCCTCGGGAGTGTCTCGGTCAGTGGGTGCGACGTAGCGGCCGGTGTCCGCCAGCCACCATCACGCCGACCCCGAGGGCGAAAACAGCCAGCATCGCGGCCAGCAGAATCGAGGAGTCGACCCCGAACAGCGAGTTGGTGCGCTGCGCACGGACGATGGCGGCCACCGATGGGCTGGGCGGAGCAGGGCGCGAGGACGTCGCCGCCGCACCTGCTGAGTGGATCGGAGGAGCCGGACGGGCAGCGTCGGGAAGCTGGCCGCCACCGGTCGGGGCAGGCCGCAGCGTCGGTGACGACTGGGTATCGGCCGCCGCGGTAGTGCTCCCGGACGTGGGCGCAGCCGGGCCGGCCGGCGTCGTGACGACGAGCGGCGCTCGAGCGGCTGCCCCCACGCCCGAGGTGGTCGTCTTGCTGCGCCCGGAGATCGCTGGAGTCGGGCCGGCCGTGGTGGGCGGCAGCGCGCTCCCGCTCGGGACCCTAGGCGCGGCAGGGATGGTCGGCACTGGCTCGGTGGGCCGGCCGCCGCCCGCCGACGGACGACCCGGCGGCGGGCCCACCCGTTTCGCGGTCACCGGCGGCGGGATGACAGGTGAGCGGTCTGATGACACGGATGGTGATCCGTCGCCGAGGCCCGGACGAGGCTTGTGGTGCTTGTGCCGCTTCGTGTCGCGGTCGCTGTTGTGCGAGTCCTTGTCCTGGTCCTCAGCCTTGTTCTGGTTCGGAGGACACGAAGTACCGATGTGCGGACGGTCGGTGAACTGAGCCGACCCGTGCGCCGAGGCTGGCGACAGGCCAGTGGCCACGGCCACGAGGAGACAGATCATGGCGACCAGAGTGGCGCGTAGTAGACGCAGAATCGGGTCACGCTTCATAGGTGGCCCCCTAAGCGAAACCGTGCGGTCGAGGATCGCTCGAGGCACCGGCGCGCCTTGACACGAATGTTTCATCCGACAAATCCGATGTTATCTCTTTGTGAGCAAGATCGGGGGAAGTTGAGCTGGAAACCTTCAACACGTGTCGGCGACGGCCCCCGCGGACCCCGCAGAGCGCCCCGCGTGGTCGGTTAGACTCGCTGGGCACTCGTCCGGGTGGCGGAATGGCAGACGCGCTAGCTTGAGGTGCTAGTGCCCTTTACTGGGCGTGGGGGTTCAAGTCCCCCCTCGGACACGAGATTGACACCAATTGCACATCGGGCGAATTGCAGTTGGGGCGTCGGACTGGTGGCGCTCCACGCTCACGGTTTCCGGAGCGATCGAAGCGTGTTGCTTCGCGAACCGCATGGCTCGGGTCGCGCGCGTACCGACCCTCGATGATCGAGGCCCCGGCATGGCAAGCGAAGTTGCATGCGTCGCGCGCGAAAGCCGTCGATCTGCGTGGCTTTCCGATGGAACGTGGCCGCGCACATTGATCGTTCCCGCGGGCCCGAAGACCTGCCGAACCCTGAGATAATCTGCTGAACGGCACTGCACTGCCCGAATCCAGTGGCGCAGCCGGCACCATTCAGAACGCTCGTTCGGGGGGGTGAGACGTGAGGGTCGAACAGTTGTATCGGATTCGCTTCGCCTATCCGCACGGCTGGGTTGTCGGGCTGGAGGGCGGGTGGACCCAGCACCTGTTTTTCGCGGAGGGCCAATGCGAGGGCATGATCATCGGTCGCTTCCGCGGAGCTAACTTTCCGCTTCGCCGAACCGAGGCGGGGCCGTTCTGCCCAGACTTCCGCGGCGTCATCGAGACTAACGACGGTGCGACGATCATGCTTGAATTGCGTGGCTATGGTCGCGCCCATCCAGCGGGGCGACGGCAGATCGTCGGCTCCGTCCTTCACCTCAGCGACAGCGAGCGCTACCGGCGCCTCAACGATGTGGTCTGCGTATGTGTCGGGGAGGTCCGTGCGCCGGACGACCCGAACGACGAACCCTCCGCCCTCGTGATCGACGTCGCCGAACTCGTCTGGGAAGCAATCGCCGAATGACAGCGGCGTGACGCGCGGTCTCCAACGTGCTCGAGAGCCGTC
>JALYVG010000101.1 GCA_030853345.1 Actinomycetota bacterium
GGCCAATGTCGGCCACGGCCCACTGCCGCACCCGAACCGAGCGAACACAGGAGCAGGTGACCCAGATGACCGCCGCGATCGATCCAAAGCTGAGCACAGCACTACGCCGGGCGGCGGTGCGCGCCACCCGGGCGCCATCGATTCACAACACCCAGCCGTGGCGCTTCAAGCTCACCCCCGACACACTCGAGATCCACGCCGACTGGGGGCGCCAGCTACGAGTACTGGACCCGCGCGGGCGGCAACTGCTGCTCAGTTGTGGATGCGCTCTGTTCAACGCCCGCGTCGCCCTGGCCGCCGCCGGCATCAACGCCACGATCGAGCGATTCGCCGATCCCGCCCAGCCGGACCTCGTGGCGCGGATCCTGATCGACCACACACCCATGGCTGACCGGCACGAGCTCGCAGTGCTGGATGCGTCGATCGACGAGCGGCACACCAACCGCCGGCAGTTCAGCGACGAGAACGTGCCTGTCGAGGTCGTAGCGACCCTGGTGGACGCGGCCAACATCGAGGGCGCCGAGGTCTTCCCCGTCGTGCGTCCGGAACACCGCCTGTCGGCCGCCCGGCTCAGCCAGCGGGCCGATCAGATCGAGAACACCGACCCCGCCTACCGCGCCGAGCTGCGAGCGTGGACGACAGATGACCCGCGCCGCGTCGATGGCGTGCCGGCCTCCGCGACGCCGCATGTGGACGCCGGCGCTGACGATGACCTGCCGATTCGCGATTTCGACACGCGGGGGATGGGCTGGCTGCCGACCCGCACCCGGTCGAGCCTTCGCCAGTGTCTGCTGCTGTTGGGCTCGGTGGAGGACAACCCGATGGCATGGCTGCGCGCCGGCGAGGCTCTGGAACGCATGCTCCTCGAGGTCACCCGGCTCGGCTACGCGGCCAGCCCGCTCACCCAGGTGATCGAGGTCGCGAGCACGAACCAAGAGCTGCGCAATGACCTGCGGCTGACGATGCACCCGCACGTGCTCTTGCGGATCGGACGGGCCCCCGCGATGCTGGCGACCCGCCGCCGCATGCTGGTGGACGTGATCACCGAGGCCGAATAGGCGGGCCGGATAGTCTGTCACTGATGTCATCTGACGAAACAGACGAACAGACGACGCAGCAGGGCACCGGCTACGACTTCGCCGACGGGCCCCGGCTCGAGCTCGATCAACTGCTGACGCAGCTCGTGGCCCGCGCCGAGGATGTCATCGCGACCCAGGGTCGGCTGCGGGGGCTGCTCGCCGCCAACAACATGATCATCGGCAATGTGGCGTTGCCGGTCGTGCTGCGCCACATCGTCGAGGCGGCCTGCAATCTGGTGAACGCCCGCTACGGTGCGCTGGGTGTGATCGGGCCGGCCGGTGAGTTGCAGGAGTTCATCAACGTCGGCATCGACGAGCAGACCGCCGCCCGTATCGGCCCGCTGCCTCAAGGCAAGGGCCTGCTCGGCGCGCTGACGATAGATCCGCGTCCGATCCGGCTGCGCACCATGTCCGAGGACAGTCGCTCCGTCGGGTTCCCGCCCGGGCACCCGCCGATGGACAGCTTTCTCGGCGTGCCGGTGCGCGTCCGCGACCGCGTCTTCGGCAACCTCTACCTCACCGAGCGGGCCGGCGGGGAGTTCACCGCCGAGGACGAGGAACTGGTCACCGCTCTGGCCGCCACCGCCGGCGTAGCCATCGAGAACGCCCGTCTGTTCGACGAGACCGAGCGCCGTCAGAGCTGGTTGCAGGCCTCGACGCAGATCACCCGGCAGTTGCTGTCCAGTGAGGGCGAGGAGCCGCTCAAGCTGATCGCCCGGCAGACCCGTGAGGTGGCCGACGCCGACATCGTCACAGTCGTCCTGCCGACCGCCAATGGGCAGCGGCTGATGGTCGAGGTCGCATCCGGCGTCAAGGCCGACGAGCTGACCGGATATACCTACCCGGTGCAGGACACCCTCGCCGGGCTGTCCTTCGACAGCGGCCGTGCAGTCCTGATCGGTGACGTGACTGAGGACCCGAAGTTCCGGGTGCACCTGTCCGAAGCGGTCCCGGTCGGACCGGTGATGGTGTTGCCATTGGTCGGGACGCAGCGCATGCGTGGCGCGCTGGTCGTCGGTCGGGTGCGCGGCCGGCATCGCTTCGACGAAGCCGACCTGGCCATGGCCACGACATTCGCCAACCATGCGGCGACCGCACTCGAGCTGGCCGACGCGCGCGCCGACCAGCAGCGGGTGGTGCTGCTGGAGGACCGCGACCGGATCGCCCGTGACCTGCACGATCACGTCATCCAACGGCTGTTCGCTGCTGGCCTGAGCGTGCACAGCGTGGCCGCCGGCATGGGCGATGACAGCCGGGCCGAGCGGCTGGACCGGGTGGTCACCGGCATCGACGAGACGATCCGCCAGATCCGCACCTCGATCTTCCAGCTGCGCGGGCAGCTCGGGCCGCAGACCGGCACGGCCCGGGTCCGGCTGCTCGCCGTGCTCGCCGAGGTCAGCGCACTCCTGCCCTTCGAGCCCCGGCTGCGCTTCGCCGGACCGATAGACTCGGTGGTGCCGGAGGCGGTCGTCGATGATCTGGAGGCTGTAGCGCGCGAGGCACTGACCAACGTGGCACGGCACGCGCAGGCTACGTATGCCGAGATCGCACTCACGGCCAGTGCGAGCGAGGTTGCGCTCGACGTGATCGACGACGGCGTCGGCATCGGCGCGATCGAGCGACGCAGCGGCCTGGCCAATCTCCGGCAGCGCGCCGAACGGCACCACGGCACCCTGGTCCTCACCAGCCCGGCACCGCTCGATGTGCCGGCTACCGGAAAGGGAACCCACCTCCGATGGACGATTCCGCTGAGCTGAGCAGCACACCGGGAACCGATGCGATCAGGGTGTTCCTGCTCGATGACCATGAGATCGTGCGGCGCGGCATCGCCGACCTGCTCGAAGCCGAGGCCGACATCACCATCGTCGGTGAGGCCGGTACCGCGGTCGAGGCGCTCAACCGGATCCCCGCCGCCCGTCCGCACGTCGCGGTACTGGACGGGCGCCTGCCCGACGGCAGCGGCATCGACGTCTGCCGCGACATCCGTTCGTCGATGCCTGAGGTCCGTTGCCTCATCCTGACCTCCTACGACGACAACGACGCGATCTTCGCGGCCGTCATGGCCGGCGCGGCTGGGTACCTGCTCAAGGAGATCCGCGGGTCGAACCTGGTCGATGCGATCCGGCAGGTGGCCGACGGCAAGTCCCTCCTCGATCCCGCCGTCACGGAACGGCTGCTGGCGCGGCTGCGCGATGGCGCGCCCCAGGACAAGCGACTGGCATCGTTGACCGAACGCGAGCGCGAGATCCTCGAACTCATCACCGAAGGACTGACGAACCGCCAGATAGGGGAGCAGCTGTTCCTGGCCGAGAAGACGGTGAAGAACTACGTCTCCGGTTTGCTGGCCAAGCTCGGGATGGAGCGGCGAACCCAGGCTGCTGTCTACGGTGCCGAGGTCCGACGGACCTAAGGCCGTCGCGGGTCGGGACATCCGGCCCTGCTGTAATTCGCGGGATTCGTTCACCGTGGTCGGTAGTACTTGACCACCGGAGAGAACATGACCACCCAGCGCATCATCGTCGGCGTCGACGGCTCGATCGGTGCGCGCACCGCGTTGGAGTGGGCTGTCGACGAATGTCGGCTACGGTCCTGCACGCTGCTCGTCGTGCACGCCCGCGAGCACCATCCCGAGGCCGCCGGCTCGGACCTGTCAGATTATGACGTCGTGGCCGAGCGGCTGCTCACCGAGCACGCCGCGGCGGCGTCGGCACGTCGCCCGAGCGTGCCGGTCACCACGATGCTCGGCGCCGGACTGCCTGCCGACACCCTCATCGAGCTCAGCGTCGACGCCGAACTGGTCGTGGTCGGTACCCGCGGCAGCAACGGGTTCACCAGCACCATGCTCGGCTCGGTCAGCGTCCGCACCGCCGGTCACGCACATTGTCCCGTCACGGTGGTCCCGCAGCGAGTGCCACCTGTCGGCGACGAGGGCAGCAATGGCGACGTCGTGGTCGGGATATGTGATGACCGTGGCGGCCGGCTGGCACTGGAGTTCGCGCGCCAGGAGGCCCAGCTTCGCGGTGCCCACCTGCGGTGCGTCGCGACCAGCGCCGAGCCGGCCGAGGCGATGCTGGGCGCCGCACAGGGTGCCGCCCTGCTCGTACTGGGCTGCCATCACAGCGACGACCGATGGGGCAGCCGGCTGGGTGCGCTGGCCACCTCGATCCTGCACCGGGCGCCATGCCCGGTGGTTGCGGTGAGCGAACTGCCGCAGATCATCGCCCGGAATGTCGGACACGCCGCGGCGCAACGGTGAGTAAGGACCTTCGGCAGGGCCTTCGACTCTGCCTGTGGGACGTTAGTACCGACAGGCTCGCCCGATGAGTGCACTGACCTCCGAGCTCGCGGGTGTCGACGCGGTGCGGGCCGACGGCGGCCTGGTGCAAATCCGGACCGTCGCCGCGAATGACCTGGCCGGGCTGCGCGCGCTGTGCTCCAACGCGTCGCTGCGGCCGGCCAACCTCCAGTTCAACCTGGCCCGGTTGGGCACGGAGATCGAACTCGCGGCGCTGGTGGCGCCAAGCAGCCCGGATCGCCAGGTGGTGCTGGCCTGCATCCGCGGCCGGGTCGTGGGCGTGGCGGCGTTCGAGCGAATCGACGACCGACTGGGCGACACCGCTCAGCTTTCACTCGTCGCCGACGACAGGCGCGAGGACCGGATCGGTGCGCTGCTGCTCGAGCATCTGGCCAGCGTCGCTCGGCACGCCGGTATCGGCCGACTCGTCGTCGATATCGCGCGGGCGCACGACGGGATGGTCGACTTCGTACGGGACAGCGGATTCGCGGCGACCATGACGCCGCACCCGGACGACGATCAGGTACTGCGCGTCGGGTTCGAGCTCGAACCCGACGAGCGCATGGTCGCCGCCATAGCGGAGCGCGAGCGGGCGGCGGATTCGGCCAGCCTGAGCCCGCTGTTGGAACCGCGTTCGATTGCCGTCGTCGGTGCGAGCGACCGCGACGGTTCGGTCGGGCACCAGGTGCTGTGCAACATCCTCGAGGGTGGTTTCACCGGAAGCGTGCGAGTCGTCAATCCACACCACGCCGCGGTGCTGGGCGTGCCATCGGTGCCGTCGCCGGCCGAGCTGCCCGAGGCGCCTGACCTCGCCGTCATCGCCGTTCCCGCGGCACAGGTCCTGGAGGTGGTGCGCGCGTGCGGCGAGCGCGGTGCCCGCTCGGTGCTCTTGCTCAGTTCGGGCTTCGGTGAACTGGGCGAAGCCGGCCAGGAGTTGCAAGACGACGTACTGGCAATCGCCCGCTCCTACGGAATGCGGCTGGTCGGCCCGAACTGTGTCGGCGTGGTCAACACCGATCCTGACGTCCGCCTGGACGCCACGTTCGCGGTCCTGCCGATGAAGCCGGGCGAACTCGGCTTGCTGTCCCAATCCGGCGCGTTCGGCATTGCCTTTCTCGTGGCCGCGGCCCGGTGTGGGTTAGGCGTGTCGCAGTTCGTCTCCGTCGGCAACAAGGCTGATGTCAGTGGCGACGACATGCTGCTGTGCTGGGAGAACGACCCCCGCACCCAGGTGATCGGCATGTACCTGGAGTCCTTCGGCGACCCGAGCACGTTCGTCCGGGTAGCTCGGCGGGTCTCGCGAAGCAAGCCGATCCTGGCGCTGAAGTCACGGTCCTCCGCCACGGGCAAGCCGGCCGGCGAGTCGCGCACGGCCGCCGTCGCCGCCGCATCGTCGGAGACGGCGGTGGACGCATTGTTCGACGCGGCCGGCGTGCTGCGGATGACCACGATGCAGGAGATGATCGACGCCTCGCGGGTCCTGACCGAGCAGCCGGTCCCGGCTGGACCCCGAGTGGCGATCGTCGGCAACTGCGGGGGTCCCGGGATCATGGCCGCCGACGCCGCCGTGGCGGCTGGCCTGACCGTCGTGGAGCTGGACGAGGCGACGCAACGACTGCTGCACTGCGCTGTGCCCGGTGCGGCCTCCGTGCAGAACCCGGTCGACCTGGGCGCGGGCGTCACTGCTGACGAGGCGGGGGTCGCGGTGCGGCTTCTGCTCGCCGCGGGTGCGGTCGATGCCGTACTGACCGTCTTCACCGAGATCGCGATCACCGACGCGCATCAAGTCCGCCGTGCCGTCCTGCAGGCCGCGGCGACGTCGGACAAGCCGATCGTGGCGAGCGAGGTCGGTGCCCCGGCCTGCACCGTGCCGATCCCGAGAACCAAGCGATCGTTGCCAATTTTTACCTTCCCGGAGCCCGCCGCGGCCGCCCTCGGCGTCGCGTACCGCTACGCGCGGATCCGCGCCGAGCAGCCCGTACCCGTGGCCCGGCCCGTGCCGGTCAGCGCGGGGGCGGCGCGCGACGTCGTCAACGCGGCGCTTAGCTGCGCAACCGGCTGGCTGGAGGCGGACGACGTCGCCCGGCTGCTCCGAATTTACGGGATCCCGACCTGCCCGCAGCGGGTGGTGCGTTCGGTCGAGGACGCCGTGCTGGCCGCGACCGAACTCGGCTACCCGGTGGCCGTGAAGCTGGCCGGGGGAATGCTGCACAACTCCGAGGTCGACGGCGTCCGGCTGGGCGTGGCCGATGAGCAGGAGTTGCGTCAGGTCGTCGCCGAGCTCGCGGCGCTGATCCCCGACGCGGACCTCGAGTTGGTCGTGCAGGCAATGGCGGGCGCCGGCACGGAGCTGATCGTCGGGGCGGTCAAGGACGAGCGGTTCGGCCCGATGGTGATGCTCGCCGCGGGCGGCGCGCTGGCCGATCTCATGGACGATCGCGCATTCCGGCTGGCTCCGCTGTCTGCGCACACGGCCGCCGAAATGATCGATGGCCTGCGGGTGGCCAGGTTGCTCGACGGCTCCCGCGGCGCACCTGTCGATGAGCGCGCCGCAGTGCAAGAGGTCCTCGTCCGGGTCGCGGCGATGGTCGACGACCTGCCGGAGATCTGCGAACTAGAACTCAATCCGTTGCTCTGCCGCAGTGACGGCGTGTTCGTCGTCGAGGCGCGGATCCGGGTTGCGGCCTCACGTCCCAGGCGGGATCCGCTCGTCCGGCAGTTGCGCGGTTCCCGCATTGCCCTCGTCAACAGTCCGACTGCCCCCTGATGTCCGTGCCTGCTGTCTACGAGTGGAGAGAGTGATGAGCATCCAGCAGCCCCCTGTTGTTGTCGGAATCGACGAGTCAGCCGGTGCAGACCAGGCCCTGGTGTGGGCCGTCGAGGAAGCTCGCTCGCGATCGGTCCCGCTCCGGCTGGTGTGCGCATACGGGTCGGTTCTCAACTACGGCAGCCTCGCGATGTACGGCAGCCTGCCGCCGGTGGACCCCATGCTGGCCCGCGACGTCACGGCGGGGTTGCTGGCCACAGCGGCCGCGCGAGCCAACGAACTGGCACCTGAACTGGACGTCACCACGCACGTGGTCGACCACCTCGCGGCCCGCGCCCTGAGCGACGCGTCGGCCTATGCGTCACTGATGGTGCTGGGCTCGCGGCACCTGGCCAGCGTGGGATCCGTCCTGCTCGGCTCGGTGAGCGCAGCCGTGTCCGCGCGCGCCGCCTGCCCGGTCGTCGTGATGCGCGGACCGGCCGGTCTCGCCGCAGAACACGCTGCTGTGGTCGTCGGGGTCGACGGGCACCCGGCCAGCGAGGGCGTCATCGAATTCGCCTTCGATTACGCCAGCAGGCGTTCGGTACCGCTGCGCGCCGTGTTGTGTTGGCATCCCGACCGTCTGGCCGAGATGATGTGGCGCAGCGAACCACCGGCACCCGCGCAAGCTGAGGCGTGGCTGTCTGAAGCGCTGGCCGGGTGGCGGGAGAAATATCCCGACGTCCTCGTGCACAGCGGCGTCGTCCGCGACCACCCTGTATCCGGACTGGTGCACGCGTCCTCCGCGCAGGATCTGCTGGTCGTGGGCAGCCGCGGCCGGCACGCACTGGCCGGCACGCTGCTGGGCTCGGTGAGCCAAGGCGTGCTGCACCACGCCACCTGTCCCGTCGCCCTGATTCCGTCCTCCAGTCACGCGTGGAGCTCATCGTGAAGGCACTCGTTTACCACGGAGCGGGCCACAAGGCGTGGGAGGACGTGGCCGATCCTGAACTGGGCGCCGACACCGACGCGATCGTGCGCGTCGACACGACCACCATCTGCGGGACGGATCTGCACATCCTCAAGGGTGATCTGCCGGCCATGATCGACGGCCGGATCATCGGCCACGAGGCGGTGGGCACGGTGGCTCAGATCGGGTCCGGGGTGAAGAACGTCGCGGTGGGGGACCGGGTACTGGTGTCGTGTGTGAGTGCGTGCGGCAGATGCCGCTTCTGCCGCGAAGCGAGGTACGGCCAGTGCACCAACGGTGGCGGCTGGATCCTCGGTAACGAGATCGACGGAACACAAGCGGAGTACGTGCGGATCCCGTTCGCGGACAATTCGACCTACCCGGTGCCCGCGGGTGTCAGCGACGAGGAATTGCTGATGCTCTCCGACATCCTGCCGACCAGCTACGAGGTCGGCGTGCTCAACGGCCAGGTGCGCCCGGGTGACGTCGTCGCCGTGGTCGGTGCGGGGCCGATCGGCCTGTCCGCCATCCTCAGCGCCCGGCTGTTCAGCCCGAGCCTCGTGGTGGCGATCGACATGGCACCGAGCCGGCTGGACGCCGCAAAGCAGTTCGGCGCCGACATCGTGATCAACAACGGCGTCGAGGACCCGATTGCCGCCGTGCAGGCGTTGACCGGCGGGCTGGGGGCAGACGTCGTGATCGAGGCCGTCGGAGTGCCCGCGACGTTCGAACTCGCCGTCGACCTGGTGCGGCCCGTCGGACGAGTGGCCAACATCGGCGTGCATGGCACTCCCGCCAGCTTGCACCTGGAGCGGATCTGGGCCAAGGACGTCACGATCACGACGGGACTGGTGGACACGTACTCCACGCCGACGCTTCTGCGCCTGCTGGCCAGCGGGCAGATCGACGCCGAGCGCTTCATCACGCATCGGTTCGGCTTCGAGCAATTCATCGAGGCCTACGACGTGTTCTCCCGCGCCGGCCAGACCGGGGCCCTGAAGGTCGTGCTCAGCCGAGAAGACTGACAAGCTGAGGCGCGTCGTACGTCGCTTCCGTTGTGGATGAATGGAGAGGCCATGGCCGCCGAGCGGTTGTCAGTCCTTGTCGGAGTGGATGGGTCGGAGGGTGCCGACCAGGCGCTGAGCTGGGCAGCCGAGGAAGCGCGCTCGCGCGGCGTCGGGCTACGGCTGATCTGTGCGTACGGCGGTGAGTTCAGCTACGGCGGGCTGACGATGTTCGGCGACTTCCCCGTTCCTGACCTGACCCTCGCCCGCGAGGGCACCGCAGATCTGCTCGCCGAAGCCGCGGCGCGAGTCACCGAGCTCGCGCCCGAAGTCGAGGTCAGCGCGCAGCCTGTCGAGGACGACCCGGCTGACGCGCTGATCGAGGCGTCGGCCGGCGCGTCGCTCATCGTGCTCGGAGCGCGGCATCTCGCCGGCGCCGGATCAGTGGTGCTCGGCTCGGTGAGCTCGGCTGTGGCGGCGCACGCGGCGTGCCCGGTCGTGGTGCTGCGGGGACCGGAGGGTTCGGCCGCCGAACACGCGCAGGTGGTGGTCGGGGTCGACGGCAGGCCCAGTTCCGAGGCCGTCCTCGCGTTCGCCTTCGACTACGCCGCTCGACACTCCGCGCCGTTGCACGCCGTGCTGTGCTGGCATCTCGACCGCCTGGCCGAGATGAAGTGGCGGCCCCAGCAACCTGCGCCCGCCGAAGTGCAAGCGTGGCTGTCCGAGGCCCTGGCCGGTTGGCGAGAGCGCTACCCCGACGTCACCGTGCACAGCGGCGTGGAGCGCGCACACCCGGTCGACGGCCTCGTGGCCGCCTCGAACGGACAGGATCTGCTCGTGGTCGGCAGCCGCGGCCGGCATGGGCTGACCCGCGCCCTGCTCGGCTCGGTGAGCCAGGGCGCGCTGCACCACGCCAACTGCCCGGTCGCGGTAGTCCCCAGCTTGGCCCCGTAGCAGGCGCTAGCCCGGCGTGTCGCCCTGCTCAGGGGCCAAGCCGGATTGAGTCAGAGCGACAGGCTGCGGGCCTCGCGGGCGATCTGCAGGTCCTCGCGCGCGGTGATCACCACGGTGCGGACGGATGCGCCCGCGGCGGAGATGTCGGCGTCCCCGTCGGCCGCGTCGTTGCCGATCGTGTCGACGGCCACGCCGAGGAAGCTGAGGCGCTGCGCTGCCCGGCCGCGTAACAACGGCGAGCGTTCACCCACGCCGCCGGTGAATGCGAGGACGTCCAGGCCCCCGATGGCCGCAGTCATCGCGGCGATCCCACCCACCAATCGGTGCAGATACACCTCGATCGCCAGCGTGGCGTCGGGTTCGCCGCGTTCGAACGCCGCCTCGATCTCGCGCATGTCGCCGGTGCCCGCGAGCGCAGTGAGGCCGGAGCGCAGCTCCAGGGCGGCGGCCACCTCGTGCGGCGAGAGGTGTTCGTGCTCCTCCAGCCAGAGCACCAGGCCGGGATCCACGCTGCCGGACCGGGTGGCCATGACCAACCCCTCCAGCGGCGTGAATCCCATTGTGGTGTCGACGCTTTGTCCGCCGAGCACCGCGGCCAGCGAAGCACCCGCACCGAGGTGACAGGTGACGATCCGCAGACCAGCCAGCGGCCGATCGAGCAGGGCGGCCGCGCGCTGGGCGCAATAGGCGTGTGACAGACCGTGGAACCCGTACCGGCGGATGCGGTAGCGCTGCCGCCACTCCCGCGGTATCGCGTACGTCGCGGCGGCGGCCGGGATGCCGGCATGGAACGCGGTGTCGAAACTGGCCACGGCAGCGACGTCGGGCAGCTGGGCGCTCACTGCGTCCAGGGCGGCCAGTGA
>JALYVG010000104.1 GCA_030853345.1 Actinomycetota bacterium
GTGCCGAGGTGGCGCCAGTAGCGCAGGGTGGCGACGGGCACGCGGACGATCGCAGCGACCTCGCTGATGGTCAGCAGCTCGTCGCCTGCGGGCGGCGGGTGTTACGCGTCTGGGGGTTTGACGGTGGGGGCGTCGGTGTTGGTGACGATGCGGGTTTCTCGGTGGGGTCTTGATCTGGCGTCGTCGGCGGCGTCAGGCTGACGACGACCAGATACAGCGAACGGCCCGACGTGAGGATTTGAAGGTCCACGCCGGGCCGTTCTGACGCGTAAAGGCCGCGCTGATGCTGACCGTAAATCAGGATGGTTCCTCTGTCGAGTCTGATCTGGCCGTTGGGCGGTTGTCCTGCCCGCGGTGTCGGGCGGTGCTGCGCCCGTGGGGATGGGCTCGGGTGCGGCTGGTCCGGCACGGCATCGGTTCCGGGCAGCAGCTGGTGGTGGTGCGTCCTCGCCGGGCACGTTGTAGCGGGTGCGCGGGCACGCACGTGCTGCTGGGTTTCGGGCTCGCGGCGCGGCGGGCCGATTCGGCCGAGGTGATCGCCGCCGCGATCGAGGCCAAGACCGTCACCGGTGCCGGGCATCGGCGGATCGCGGCGCGGTTGGGTCGGCCGACCTCCACGGTCCGTGGCTGGCTGCGCGGTTTCGCGATCTCGGCGGCGGCGATCTCGGCGGTGTTCATGGCGCTGGCTCACCGCGACGGGCCGGACGCGGCCAGCCGGTGGCCGGCGCCGGCGGACACGGTGGCCGGGGCGGCCCTGGCTGCGGTGTCGGCGTATGCGGCCGTGCTCGCGGATCGGTTCGCCGTCGCCGGGCTGGCGTGGCACAGCGTCGGACTTGTCGCGGCCGGCCCGTTCTTCTTCAGCGCGGGTCGGTGGCACCGGCCGGGCCAACACGAGTTGGCCCTGATGCCCGGGCTGGTGCTCGGCAAGGGTGGGCAAAGTCTCGGCTGACCCTCAGCCGGGGGCCATCACTTCCCTGCGATGTTGACCAGGAGAGACCTTCATGACCGGAACCGAACCGCAGCGTGGGCCACTGGCTCGTCAGGAGCGGGCGGAACAGAGCGCCCTGTTCCGTTACCAGTTGATCCGCGAGGCGGCGGACCAAACCCTGACCTGCCGTCAGCGCGGGCCGCTGGTCCGCGCCCTGGCCGCTACCGAGCACACCGGCCCGGACGGGCGGCCGGTGCGGTACTCCCGGGAGAGCTTGGACCGGTGGATCCGCGCCTGGCATCGGGACGGGTTCGACGGGCTCAAACCGCGCCAGCGGGCCACCGGCCCGGTGACGCCGGCCGCGACCTTGGCGCTGGCCGAGACGTTGAAGCGGGAGCGCCCGCACCGCACCGCGGCCCAGGTCCGGCGGATCATGGCCGAAACCCTGGGTGATGCCCCGTCCGAGTCGACGCTGCTGCGCCACTTCCGCACCCTGGATATCCCTACCGGCATCGCGGCCGCGGCGACCGGGCGGTTCGAAGCGGCCCGCCCGAACGAGATCTGGGTCGGCGACGGGCTGCACGGGCCCAGGATCGGCGGCCGGAAAACCTACCTGTTCGCGTTCGTGGACGACTACTCCCGCCTGGTCACCGCGGCCCGTTGGGCATTCGCCGAGGACGCCGTCCGGCTTTCGGCCGCGCTGCGCCCGGCCCTACAGACCCACGGAATTCCCGACGCTGTCTATGTCGATAACGGCAGTGCATTTGTGGATTCGTCGCTGGCCAGGATCTGCGCCAAGCTGGGCATGAAACTGATCCACTCCCGGCCCTACCGGCCCCAGGGCCGTGGAAAAGTGGAGCGCTTCTTCAACACCGTCACCTCCCAGTTCCTGACCGAGATCACCGTGATCGACGCCCCGGCCCAGAGCGCCGCGCCGGGCGCCGGGCCGGACCCGGCCGGCAGCGCGGTCGGCACGCTGACCGAGCTGAACGCCCTGTTCACCTCCTGGGTCCAGATGGTCTACCACCGCACCCTGCACTCCAGCACCGCGATGACCCCGCTGGCCCGGTGGGACGCCGGCTGGGTGGGCCGGTCCCCGATCCGCCGGGCCCCGGAGGTGATCGCCGAGGCGTTCCGCTGGTCCGCGGTCCGGAAGGTCACCAAGACCGGGACCGTGTCCCTGCAGGGCAACACCTACGAGGTCGACCCGTCCCTGGCCGGCGCACGGATCGAGCTGATCTACGACCCGTTCGACCTGACCGCAGCGGTGGCCGTCACCGCCGCCGGCGGGATCCCGGCCGGCGAAGCGGTCCTGCAGGACATCCGCCGCCACGTCCACCCCAAGGCCGTGGCCGCGGCCAAGGACGCCGACACCGGCGCGGTCCACGCCGCCTCGGGCATCGACTACCTGCGCCTGGTCCAAGACCGGCACAAGGCCGCGATCACCGGTGCCCCGATCGACTTCGAGAAACTCGCCACCCCGAGCAGCCCGGCCACCAGCACCCACGGAGGAACCCGATGAGCATCGACCAGCTGCAGTCGCACTACGGCTTTTCTCGGGCGCCGTTCGGTCGGGCCCTGCCGCCGCAAGCCCTGCACCCACACCCGGGCCACCGCCAAGCCGTCGCCAGGATCCAATGGTGCGTGGCCCAACGCCAGCTCGGCGTCATCACCGGCGAGGTCGGCGCCGGCAAGACCGTCGCCGTCCGCGCCGGCCTGGCCCAACTCGAGGCCTCCCGCCACCAGGTCATCTACATCGCCGACCCCACCGTCGGCATGCGCGGCATCCACTCCCAGATCGTGACCGCCCTGGGCGGGCAGCCCGCGTTCTACTCCGGGGTCCTGGCCCACCAAACCGCGACCCTGCTCGCCGGAGAACTCGACGAACGAGCCCGGGTCCCCGTCGTCGTCATCGACGAGGCCCACCTGCTGGCCAACACCGACCTGGAGTCGCTGCGGATGCTCACCAATACCGAGATGGACACCGAAAGCCACTTCGCGCTGCTGCTCGTCGGCCAGCCCACCCTGCGCCGCCGGCTCAAACTCGCCGTCATGTCCGCCCTGGACCAACGGATCTCCTCCCGCGTCACCATCAACGGCATGGACCTGGCCGACACCACCGCCTACATCCGCCACCACCTGGCCTTCGCCGGCCGGTCCGACACCTTGTTCTCCGACGACGCCGTCGCCGCGATCCACCACGCATCCCGCGGCTACCCCCGAGCCGTGAACAACCACGCCGTCTCCGCGCTGATCGCCACCTACGCCGCCGACAAAACCATCGTCGACCTCGCCGCGGCCCAATCCGCGATCACCGAGAACAGCGAGTAGAACACGCCGTCACCCCTGACCACCGCCGCGTCAACGCGGCGACCAACGCCCCGCCGGCCACCACCCCGGCGGGGCGCTTTCATGCCCGCCCGTCGCCACAGACCATGACGCCCACCTCGTCAAATAGCGCGACGGGTAACACCGGGCCGTGGTGGTGTGCCACGATTGTGGTTCCGATTCAGGATTCCTTGGGGAACGAGAGGCGGACGCCGTCGCTGCGGCTCACCGGAGTGGGACCGTCGAGGGCGGCAGCCCGGCTCTGTGCCCTGCGGTCTGACCGTTCCCTGGGTGGCGAAGTTGGTCGGGCAGTGCGGCGCTTCGCGGGCTGCGACCCCTACGTCGTGCTTGCGGGCGACGCCGCCGTGTCGATGGGGGCTGAGGGGTTGCGAGCGGCTGCGAGGACGTCCCGGGCTTGGTGCTCGACCAAGAGGGGGACGAAGTCGCGGATGGGGCCAGTCATCGTGCGGTATGACTCCGCGACCATCTGCTGCACCCTCGAGGGGGTCAGTCCGGGGAACGTCCTTTCCAGCCGGTTCTGCACGTCTAGTGG
>JALYVG010000191.1 GCA_030853345.1 Actinomycetota bacterium
CGCCACCCCGTTGCCCCGCCGCGCTTCTTCAAGAGCGGCGGAGTGACTCTGAAAAATCTGTTGATTCCGTTCGGGCAGATCAAGCTGCCGCACCAGGTCAGGGATCGCACCCTCATCCTCGGTCGCCGAAGGCCCGAGTAACCACGCCTGCTCCCGGAGCTGCGCTGGGCCGACGTGCATCGAGGCCAGGGGGTGACCGGGTGCGACGACCGCCACTATCCGATAGTTGAGGAACGGCTTCTGTGCGACCGACTCAGGGAGCCGGGAAGGCCTGGGTCCGATCGCCACGTCGATGGCACGAGATGCGAGCAGCGGCCCGACGTGGCGCATCGGGCGCACGCTCAATTCGACGTCGAGATCGTTGGCGCGAGCGGCGAAAATCTCGATCAGGCCCGGTGCCGCGTGCTCGGCGAACAAGCTGGAGCAGGCTACCCGCAGCAGCCGTCGCCCGGAACCTGCCTGGCTCACCTCGCGGATGGTGCGGTCCTGCAATCCGAGCATCTCGGTCGCGCGGCTCGCCAACCGGAGCCCGCCCGGCGTAAAAGCGATGCCCGCCGCGGTACGGGTGAACAGGAGGTCCTCGAGCTCCTTGCGCAACTGCGCCACATGGATCGAGACCGCTGATTCGCTGACGCCCAGCTCGGCCGCCGCCTCTTTGACTGAGCCGTGCCTGACCACCGCGGAGAACGCGCGCAGTTGAGTAGGCGTCACGCACGCCAGCCTAACGAGCACGGGCCGCAATCATTGCGGCCGCGGCCGCCCGAGATCAGCCGGCGGTGTAGCCCCGCACGAAGAACGTGACGTTGACGATCAGCAGGGCGAACGAGGCAGCCCCGACGGCCCCGACGGCGCGACGGTGGGGGGTGGCCACGCTCCACTGGGCGAGTAGGGCGATCACCGGAAACGCGATGATCGTCGACCTCTGGACGGCCTGGTAGTACGAGCTGGTCAGCAGCGCGACGACGCCCAGGCCCACGTAGGCCAGTTCGGGCCACATCCGACGGCGGGCCAGCGCAGCTAGTGCAGTGAGGTAGAACGCCGCAGAAACGAGCTCAATCGCCGACTGGAAGCGGCGCGCCGGCTGCGTCACCTTGGACAGCAAGTCGATGCTGTTCGTCAGACTTCGCCACGGCCAGGTGGTGTATCTGGACCACCCCGTGCGCTGAGCGGTGAACCACGCGTCCCAGTGCCCGGTCGCGCCGCGCAGCCACGTGAAGTATCCGGCGAGAGCGACGCACGGCAGCACGAATGCGAGCAGGTCGCGCTTTGACCGAACGTGATTCGTCCTCCGCGAGTCCAGAGCGAACATCACGAGGATTCCGAGCAGCAGGAATATCCCGTTGATCCGCACGAACGTGGCCAACGCGCAGAACATCGCAGCCCACACCCACGCCTGACGGCGGGCGCACATCCACGCCGCAAGGGCGAGCGCGAGGAACGGCCCCTCGGAGTACGAGGCCATGAAGAACAGCGAATACGGACCAGCCAGGAGGAGCAACACGCTCGCCGTCCCGGCGCGGGGATCCGCCGCGTCGGCGACCATTTTGCAGAGCAATATCGCGGCCACCGCCGCGCCGGCCCACGCGATCAGCGCCAGAGCGACCTGATAATCCAGGACGGTGGTGTGCCCGGCCCCGAAACTGTAGGCCAGATATCGCCCCGTCAAGGGGTAGCCCGGCAAGAACGCGACGGCGACGCTGTGTGCGCCCCGATGTAGATAGCCGAGGTCGGCGATGCTCCGGAAGTAGCCGGCATCCTGGCGTGCGTATACGCGGAACACCCATGCGTACCAGGGGCCCTCGACGGGGTCCTTTGGCGGTGCGATTGTCGTGACGATGCCCGCGACGAGGAGGAACCCCACCCGGGTGGCAAGCCAGACGGTCAGGCCGACCCGGATCGCCCAGCCCCAGGACGGGGCATTCAGACCCCCGCGATCCGGGCCGCCAGCCGTGTCCTCAGGTCCGCGCTTGGTGTCGACTGGGTCGCCACCGTGCTCATCCATTCCGGACCGCGCGGAGTTGGCGCAGTTCGTGGTGGATCTGATCGCGCCGGTCTTCACCGATCCGGCTGAGCGTGTTCGGCGACGACCTCATGCCACGATCCTGCCGCATCGCCGCGACGTCATCGATCCGACCTGCATCGGTGTCCTCCGGACAACGCCTCCGCATCTCTGTCCAGGCAAATCGCCAGCCATTCGGGGTTCCTGGAAAGCCGTTGTGAGGACGGCTGCGTCGATGCCACGATCGCAGGCGGGACGGCGCAGCCGCGCAGACAAGGCCCCACCGGGCGCGCTGCGACTGCGAATTGTGACCTCCTGAGCGGTGTTCTCGGGTGCGCAGCTGCGCCGCCCAACCCGGCCGATCAGATGATCGTGATCCAGCCGTCGGGCTCGGCGTGCGCGGCCGAAGCGACCGCGGGCCGGCCAAGGACAGCCGAATGCAGGCGGCAGAGCTTCGCGGCCGCATCGCGGTGGGCCTCGCCCGCCACGGACTTGTCGTCGACGGCGCAGAACAGCGAGAAGGACAGCTGGCTGGCCAGCGAATTCCACAGCGCTTCCAACTCGAGAGCGGCGTTGATGTGGCCGGCGTCCCAAAGCAGGGCCACCATGTCGCCGTACGCCCGCACCGGCCGGCCCGCGTGCAGCGCCACGCGAAAGAGAGTCCCCATCGTCGTCTCGAAAGCCACCGGGTCGGGCCAGTCGGCCACCAGGAACCGGCGCATCGTGTCCTCGGCGTCGAGGAGCACGTACGAACCGCTGGTCCGGGCCGCGGCTACATCGATGCCCCGCGCGGTCAGTGCCCTATCGAAGGCCTGCCGGTGACTCGCAGTGGCCGTGACGACTACCACCTCGCCGTCCCGGATCCCGTCAGCCAGATAGCCGGTAGCGAGTTCGACCAACTCCCGGTCATCCCGGTAGAACTGGACGACGTGGCAGCCCGAGGGGCCGCTGGGGCGTGGCGCCCGCGGCTTTGCAGTCCTGCTCAGGTCGGTAGTCATGTTTAGTCCGTGTGAGCATACTCCCTATCTTCGGAAGTTGCTTCCTCAGACGCAATATCGCGCTCATTCGTTGTCCCCCCGGAGGGGACGGGTTCACCATGTTCAACGCGGCACCAAAGCCCTCGGTGCGGCCCAGGACCATCGACGTCTTCGTCGACTACTTCGCGGTGAACGCTCCGGCTGGGATTCCGGTACCGCCGCTGAACCGCATCGTCGCGGCGCCTTAGCCCGCCCCGGGGCGCGCCTTGACCACCGACGAGCAAGTCCCGGACACCTCGCATGCGCGCTGCTCTTGACACATTCCTATATGGGTATACGTTGTGGAGATGGCGCGAGCGGCAACGACAGCGGACGCGTTCAACGCGGTGGCCGAACCCCGTCGCCGGCAGATCCTGGATCTGCTGGCCGGTGGCGAGCTGCCGGTGAACGACCTCGTCGAGTTGCTCGGCCTGGCCCAGCCACAGGTCTCCAAGCACCTGCGGGTGCTCCGCGAGGTGGGGCTGGTAGACGTCCGGGATGAAGGGCGCCAGCGGGTGTACCGAATCAACGGCCGCTCGCTCCAGCCGATCCACGAGTGGGTGAGCAACTTCGAGCAGTCGTGGTCGCAGCGCTTCGAACGGCTGGATTCGGTGTTGGCCGAACTCAAGGAGAAGGAGCAAGGAGATGGGCGCAATGACACGTAGTGGGACTGCCGTGGTGACGCTGCCGAGCGACACCCAGATCCTCATCACGCGGGAGTTCGACGCACCCAAGGAGCTGGTCTATCGCGCGTGGACGACGCCTGAACTCATCACCCGGTGGTGGAGCGGCGACCGCGGCGAGGTCACGAACGTTGACGTCGACCTGCGGGTGGGTGGGACGTGGCGGTACGTGATGAAGACCCACGGCGGCTTCGAGGTCGCCTTCCACGGCGAGTATCGCGAGATCGTCCCCAACGAACTGATCGTGGCGACCGAGGTCTATGAGGGCATTCCCGATGGCGAGGCCGTGGTCACGCACACGTTCACCGAGCACGACGGGCTTACCACACTGGTCATGCTCGTGCAGCACTCCTGCCAGGAGCACCGCGACGCGCACATCAACTCGGGCATGGAAGCCGGCATGCAGGAGGCACTGGATCACCTCGAGCAGGTGGCGCTCGGACTGCGCTGAGGGCGACACCGGTGGCACCCGGTCACGAGGTCGGGCACCGGTCGATTCAAGCAACCAGCCGCGAACTCCGTGGGCGTAGGGTCGCGGGCGTGGATGGGTCGACGGGACGCGCCGACTACCTCGCTGTGTGGCAGCGACGGCCGTGGGTCTTGCTGATCGGCATCGCCGCCGTCGCCTGCTTGGTGGTCTCGGTCATCCAGACGATCATGGTCGGGCCGCTGGCGATCCTCTTCATCCCGGGCCTCGCGCTGCTCTACCTCCAGCATCTGATCGTGAAGCGAAGCACGGCTGAGTAGCCCGCACTACGTGACGACGCCCGGTCAGCAGTCATTCATTCGATCAGTCCGGGCGGCGCGCCTGACGGGCCCGGTAGGCCGCCACGTTCGTGCGGTTGGCGCACGACGTGCTGCAGAAGCGCCGCGACTGGTTCTTGGACAGGTCGATCAACACGTCGTCGCAGCGGTCTGCCGCGCAGGTGTGCAACCGGCCGAGTTCCTGCTGACGGATGACGTCGATGAATGCCATCGCTGCCTCGACGGACATCCGGGCCGCCAGCGGCGCGTCCGGGGGAGTCGCGTGCAGGTGGTAGTCCCAGACGTCGTGCTTGACCAGCTGAGGTAGCGCGTTCGCCTCCCGCAGCAACCCGTTGACCAGGTCGGCGGCGCCGTCCTTGTCGAGGTACCAGAGCTGGCGCAGCCGGGGCCGCAGCGCACGGACCTCGTCCAGCTCGGCCCGCGTTCGACTGCGCTCGCCCGTCCAGCCCCAGGAGCGGACGAAGGCATCCAACGCGCCGGGGTCGGCGAGCTCGTCGCCGCCTTGCTGGTCGGTGTTCACCAGCGCTGCGGCGGCCGCGAGCGCCACTTCGGTGTCATGGGCAAAAAGCACCTTGACTCCTTTCAGGCTCGTCGGCTAGCGTCGACCTAGTAAGTATCATAACGCGATGTAACTCATTACGGCAGCGATGGAGGATGACATGGGCTTCGGGTCGCTACGCGGTGCCGGAGTCATCCTGGCCCTGCTCTCGGCGGCTACCTTCGGGACCGCCGGTGCTTTCGGCTCGTCGCTCATCCAGTCCGGCTGGACGCCCGGCGCGGCGGTCACCACCCGGGTGGTGGTGGCTGCCGCCGTCCTCACGGTCCCCGGGCTGCTGCAGATGCGCGGCCGCTGGGGGCTGCTGCGCAGGGGCGGCGCGACGATCGCCCTGTTCGGACTGGTCGCCGTGGCGGGCGCGCAGCTCTGCTACTTCAACGCGGTGGCCCACCTGTCGGTCGGCGTCGCACTGCTGCTGGAGTACCTCGGCACCGTGCTCGTCGTCGGCTGGCTCTGGCTGCGACACGGGCACCGGCCGCGCCGGCTGACGGTCACCGGCGGGGTCACCGCCATCCTCGGACTGGTGCTCGTACTGGACCTGACCGGCGCACACCGACTGGACCCGGTGGGGGTGCTGTGGGGGCTCGGCGCCGCGGTCGGGCTGGCGGTCTACTTCGTGATCTCGGCCGCGACCGACGACCCGCTGCCGCCGCTTGCCATGGCCTGGGGCGGGATGGTCGTGGGCGCGCTGGGGCTGTGCGGGCTCGGGCTGGTCGGTGCTGTTCCGCTGCGGGCGTCCACGGACGATGTTCGCCTGCTTGATCACCACGTGAGTTGGCTGGTCCCGGTACTCGGCCTGTCGGTGGTGGCCGCTGTCTTCGCCTACGTGGCCGGCATCAACGCGGCCCGGCTGCTCGGCGCCAAGGTCGCGTCCTTCGTGGGCCTCACCGAAGTCGTGTTCGCCGTGATCTTCGCCTGGCTGCTGCTCGGTCAGGTCCCGGCACTCGTGCAATTCGTCGGCGGCGCGTTGATCGTCGCCGGCATCGCCCTGGTGCGCATCGACGAATTGCGCGCCCCGCAGCAGCAGGAAGCGTTGTCGGCGGCACCTGAAATGCTCACCGCATGACCGACGAAGTCGACGCCCCGCTCACCCGCACCGCCATCTCGCAGGCCGTCGAGGCGATCGGCTGGCGCTACCTGCTCGGCACCTTGTGCGCGTCCGTGGCCGTCACGTCCTTCGACCACGGGCTGGCCGTGAGCGCCGCCGCCGCCACGGCCTGTGGCGAGGCCGTCGACGAGCACCTGCGCGTCGACGTCCGGCCGGACCGGGTCGAGTTGTCGCTGCAGACTCGCGCGACCGGTCGGCTCACGGCGCACGACATCGAACTGGCCCGCGCCGTCTCCGCTGCCGTGGGCGAGCTCGGCGGCGCGACGGCCGGTGCCACCAGTGCCGACGTCGCCCGGCCGGTGCAGATGCTCGAGATCGCCGTCGACGCGCTCGACATCCGCGCGATCCGTCCCTTCTGGAAGGCGGTCATGGCCTTCGATGATGAGCCGGGGAACACCATCCCTGACGGCGGCCTGGTCGACCCCACCGGGCAGTTGCCCACGATCTGGTTTCAGCAGATGGACGAGCCGCGCCGGCAGCGCAACCGGATCCACTTCGACATCAGTGTGTCGCACGACGAGGCCGACGCCCGCGTCGCGGCGGCTCTCGATGCGGGCGGCGTGCTGGTTTCGGACGCGGCTGCTCGTTCGTTCTGGATACTCGCCGACGTCGAGGGCAACGAGGTATGCGTCTGCACCTGGCTCGACCGCGACGAGCGCGATGCCGCACGTGCCGCCGAGCCGTCCTGACGCGCTCGCTCACCGCCGCACCGATGAGTGCCCGGCGCCGCCGGCGTTACACCTGGTAGCCCGCCGGCAAGCGGTTCGGCGGCGAACAGGAGGTGCATCATGTTCGACACCATGACCATCGACGCCCCGGCCTTCGAGACGCTGGCGCAGCGTCACCACCGCGAGTTGCACGTGCATTGCTACCGGATGCTCGCCTCGTTCGACGAAGCCGACGACGCGGTGCAGGAGACGTTTCTGCGGGCCTGGCGGCACCGGAGCACGTTCGACGGTGGTCCGCTCGTGCGGGCGTGGCTGTACCGCATCGCCACCAACGTCTGCCTGGATCAGATCCGAACCCGGGCCCGGCGGGTGACCGAGGTGGGGTCCTATCCCGAGGTCAGCTGGCTGCAGCCCTATCCGGACCGGCTCCTGGATGAAATGGCGTCCGGCGAGGAGGAGCCCGATGCCGTGGTCGTGGCGCGCGAGACGATCGAGCTGGCGTTCCTGGTGGCGCTGCAGGTCCTGCCGCCGCGCCAGCGCGCGGCGTTGCTGCTGCGTGACGTATTGGGGATGCCGGCCAGGGAGACGGCCGAGTTGCTCGACAGCAGTGTGCCGGCGGCCAACAGCGCGCTTCAGCGGGCTCGCGTGACAATGCAGGAGCACCTGCCAGCGCGGCGCAGCGAGTGGTCGGTCACGACGCCGAGCGCCGAGGAACGCGAGTTGCTGGAGCTGTTCATCGATGCGCACGAGCGGTGCGACGCCGCGGCCGCGGTCGCGATCGCATCGAAGGACATTCGGGTGACAATGCCGCCGTACCCGATGTGCTTCGACGGACTGGACGCGGTGGCGGCGCTGCTGCACCGGGCGTTCGTCACCCACCCCGACGGAGACTGGCGACTGCTGCCCACCACGGCCAACCGGATGCCCACGGCGGCGAGTTACTTGCGCCGGCCCGGCGACACCGAGTTCCGGGCGTTCAAGTTCGACGTCCTGCGCATCGTCGACGGGAGGATCGCCGAGATAACCACCTTCGGTCCGGCGCAGTTCGCCCAGTTCGGGCTGCCTGCGACCCTGCCGACGCACGACTGATCAAGGGAGACAGTGCGGTGACGATGTGGGGTCTGACGATCGGCTGCGCGCACCCGGACGTCTTGGCGCGGTTCTGGGCGCTGGCGCTGGAGTAGGAGGAGTAACAGCGTCGCGCCGTCGGCCCGCCGAGCGGCCGAGCTTGATCATCTAGCAGTTGGCGCGATATACGACCGCAAGTCTTAGATGATCAACGACGAGGAGTCATCAACGATCACGAGGCGGCGGGGCCACCGAGGGGGAGCCGAGGCGCCGTCACTCCAGTCAGCGAGCCTGCACCGAGACGGTCTCGCCGCCCGCGGCCGGTCGGCCAGGATCAGGTTCAGATTCGCCCCCAGCGAGGTGACCGGGTCGGCCTGGGGTGCTCCGGCGGCGCCCCGGACCCTGGGTTTGGACGTGGCGCCGCCGACCAGCACGATGCTGGCGAGTGCTGCTGGCAAACCCTCCGTAACCCGCGGCGCACGATGCTCTGTTCGCGACAAACCGGCAGCGCCTTGCGCCGCCCTGGGCGAACTGATCAATCGTTAGCACCGCGTGATCTGGTGACCTTGTCGCGGTGAGTGCGGCCCAGGCAGGGTGAGGCAGTGCTCGTCCTGCGACTCGTCCTGCGTGCCCTGAGGTGGCGCGCCGCCGCGTCGATCACCGTCTTCGTCGTGGCCGTCATTGCGGTCCTGTCGGCGACCGTGGGCCCGATCTACCTGCACGCCATCAACCACGTGGTGCTCACTGACCGGCTCCGCGAGAGCCCGCACACCGAGCGCGACGTTCTCATCACCCGCGACACGCTGGCCGGTGTGACCGGCGCCGACTGGGCCGGACCGATCCATGCCTACGCCGCACAGGCACAGGACCCGCGTTGGTTCGGGCCGCCGGTGTACGCCCAGCGGGCGGTGATGAAGGTCGCGGCGCCGGTGCACCACCTGGTGTACGACTCGCGGCTGGTCGTGCTCGACGGGCAGTGCCAGCACCTGACGCTCGTCGCCGGCCGCTGCGTGACGACGGACAAGGAGACGGTGATCAGTGCGCGGACAGCGCGTACCGGGGGCTGGCACGTCGGCGACAAGGTGGCGCCCCAGGCGGGCAACCGTGACGTCGCGATTCCGCTTGCCATCGTCGGCATCTACCAACCGACCGATCCGAGCGGCGACTACTGGGCGCCGTGGCCGGTCTTCGACGCCGCCCCACAGTTGTACGACGGCACCCGCGCGCGCCTGGACTCGTTCTTCGTCGTCTCTTCCGTCCTGACATCGCGGCTTTCGAGTGTCGAGCAGGCGATCGAGGCCACCGTGCCGCTCCTTATCGATCGGGTCACACTCGACAATCGCGACGCGGTGCGCGACTCGGTGCGCACGGTGCAGAAGACCGTGGGTGACGCGGCATCACAGGAGGTGCTCGGGTCGATCACCGTCCGCGCCCGGCTGGTCAAGCTCATCGACGGTCTGAACCGCGAGACGTCGCTGGCGGGCACTCTCGTCACGCTGGCCACGGCGCAGTTGGCGTTGCTGGCCATCTGCGTTCTCTACGCCATCGTGGCCGCCACGATGGCGGCGCGCGGCCCCGAGGTGGCGCTGGCCAAGCTGCGTGGGCGCCGTCCGCGCAGCATCCTCGCCCAGGGTTTGCTCGAGCCCGCCTTGCTCGTGCTCGCGGCCGCGGTCAGTGGCGCCGCACTCGCGTGGGTCGTGGTGCGGCTGGTCTCGCCGCGCCTCCTCGCGCCCGATGCGATCGTCACCTTCCCCCGTTCGGCCGTCGCGGTGGCGGCGCTGGCCACGGCCGCGGCCCTGCTGGCGACGCTGGTGGCCGCGCGGCGCATCGTCCGTTCGCCGGTCGCGGACCTGCTCCGGCGCGGCACGGACGGCACGGCGCCACCGACCGGACTGGCCGTAGCCGACGCGATGGCGGTGACGATCGCGATCGCGGGCTTGATTGAACTTGCCGTCGGTGGCGTGCTCACTGCCGGGAAGCCCGACCCGCTCTCGGTGCTCGCGCCCGTGCTGCTCGCGATCGCGGTCGCCATCGTCGGCCTGCGGCTGCTGCCCTACCTGGGTCGCGCCGTCATGGGCTGGACCCGCGAGTCACGGCACGTCGTCGTCTTCCTCGCCGTCCGGCAGATCGTGCGGCGGGCCGCCGGCACCCGGCTGGTACTGCTCATCTCGATCGCACTCGCGCTGGCGACGTTCGCGATGTCGAACTGGTCGGTGGCCAGGTCGAACCGCGAGATCCGTGCCCTGAACGCGGCCGGCGCCGCGCGGGTGCTCACCGTTGTCCCCGATCCCGGCGTGGACCTGCGCGCGGCAGTGGCCCTAGCCGATCCCGGCGGGGACGACGCGATAGCCGCCGTAGTCGTCCGCCTCGGCAACACCCCGCTGCTGGCGCTGGACACCACGCGGATGACGGGCGTGGCCGCCTGGCGCCCGGACTACTCGTCGTCGTCGCAGCGGGCGGTCATCGACTGGCTGCACCCGCACACGGCGGCGCCGGTCATGGTCACCGGCCAGGAACTCCGCGTGGAGATCGCGCTGACCCGCACGGCCAACCGGCGCGAGCCGGTGCTCGGTTCGGTGACGCTGTCCGACGACCAGCACCGGCAGAGCACCGCCGACCTCGGCACGCTGCGACCCGGCCGGGCGAGCTACCAGGCCAGCCTGTCGCCCGACTGCGCCCGCGGCTG
>JALYVG010000022.1 GCA_030853345.1 Actinomycetota bacterium
GGCGGCCGACCTTGAGGAGTTCGCCTTGGATGCGTTGGTATCCCCAGGTTGGATTCTGTTTCGCCAGCTGTCCGATTAGCGCTGCAAGTTCGGGGTCGATGGGTGGGCGTCCCGTGCGGTGCGGATAGGTCCACTTCTTCGCGATGAGTCGGCGATGCCAACGCCGGATCGTCGCGGGCGTGAGCAGTCGGCATCTGAGTATGTCGCGGGGGAGATGTTGGCTTAGCGCGCTGAACAGGGCTCGGTCGGCCCAGTCCAGACGGGGTTTCGGGTTGGTTCGCCTCAGCACCGCGACTTCGTGGCGCAGGACGAGCAGCTCGACGTCCTTCGACGCGGAGGACCGGGCCAACAGCGCCAGCCATCCGCTGAGACGGACCAGAACCAGGTAGATCAGCCGCATCGACACGGGACGTGAGCTTGCCCAACCGGGTCCGAACCGGTGCGCGCAGGCTTTTGGAACCCTTCAGGGTAGCTCGACGCGATGTGATGGATCATGGCCGAGGGGGGTGCGCGCCAGGGCTCCGAGCGGAGGGCGTCGCGATAGCGCGCCGTCGGCCCATAGCGGGGTGCTCGTGGCGCGTCGCTTATGTCGTGGCCGCCCGCGCAACATGCCCCGGCATCACATTTGGTGATGCACCGCTAGACCCGTCGCAGGGCGCCAGCGTCGACGGTGATTGGGATCGGGTCGAGAATCTCGAAGCTCCAGACGCCCTCGGGTTCGAGGTTGCGGAAACCGATCAGCGCCCAGGTGCGGTCGCGCTGCTGCACCAGCGGTGCGGCGAACAACGCTGGTTCCGCCTGGAACGGTTGTGCCGCGGCGATATCCCACGGACCGGTGATGCTCTCGCCGACGACAGACCAAGTCGAGTACCGGCCGTACCGCGCGAGGTGCTCGTCGGTCTGCTCCTGCGGGTGGCAGGTGAAGACGAGGACGGCGGTTCCATCGATGACACGCACCTGGGCGACCTCGAGCTGCCCGAACCCGCTGCCGGCTTCGGTGATCGGCGGTCCGACCTCCCAGTGGAGTAGGTCGAAGCTTCGGGCCTGCCCAAGCACGCCGTCATCGTTGAGCTCGGCGCCGACGGCCCGCGCGGTGATCAGCATTCGCCATCCGTCGCCGTCCGGGTCGCGGAACACGAACGGGTCACGCCAGGTCTCGGACGCCGTGGAGTCGTCGCGCAGCGTCTTGTACCAGCGGCTGTCGGGCTCGACTGCCGGGCGATCGAGGACCCGCGTCCAGGTCGTCAGATTATCCGACTCAGCGACGCCGATGCGTTGGTCGTGCACACCGTGGCCGCGATCGGTGTTGAGCGCCGTGAAAAACATCAGCCACCGGCCATGGTCGTCGCGCACGACGGAGCCGGTCCATAGCGACAGGTCGTCCCAGCCGCGGGGATCGGGCGCGAGCGCGGTGCCGAGGTCGATCCAGTCGATGAGATCGCTCGACGTCGCGTGCCCGATCGTGGCGTGGGTGTGCCGTTTGCCGGGATCGCCGAGCGAGCGGGGCGCGCGCAGGAAGAACAGGTGGTACAGCTCACCGTCGTCGGCGATCCAGCTGTCCCACACCCAGTCGTCGTCGAGACGGAACACGCTTCGAGACGTTAGGGCATCGGCGTCCTGCGTGTCACCGACGCTGGTCCGCGGGCGTCGGCACCCCCACACTGTCCAGCATGCGTTTAGACGACACGTGTGCCGCGGCCCTCGCCGACGAGCTCGCCCGGGCCGCGATCGCGCGGCTGGACCCGGTGACGGCGACCGAACTCGCTGCCCGTGCCCGGGACCTGCTGCCGCTGGTCCTGGGTCTGCTGCGCGGACTTTATGGCGAGCGTGCCGAGCAGCTCGTCGGCGACATTGTCAGTGACCTCGTCGAGCTCGCGGCGGGCCGCCCGGCCGACCTGCGTGAGCTCGACCGGAGGCGGTCGGCCGATCCGCTGTGGTTTCAGGATCCGGCGAGGACGGGCTACGTCTGCTACGTCGACAGGTTCGCCGAAACGCTGCCCGGGATGCACCAGCACCTGGACCACCTCGAGCGGCTCGGCGTCTGTTACCTGCACCTGATGCCGCTGCTCGCGCCGCGACCGGGCGAGAGCGACGGCGGCTACGCGGTCGCCGACTATGACGCCGTCGACCCACGTCTGGGCACCATCGCGGACCTCACCGAACTGGCACGCGAGCTGCACGGCCGGAACATCGCGTTGTGCGTGGATCTCGTGCTCAATCACACCGCTCGCGAGCACACCTGGGCCCGAGCGGCGATGGCGGGCGACGCCGTCTACCGCAAGTTCTACTTCGTCTTCGGCGACCGCACCGAGCCCGATGAGTACGAGCGCACCGCGCCGGACATCTTCCCGCAGCTCGCGCCCGGCTCTTTCACCTACGTGCCCGAGCTGGACGGCTGGGTGTGGACCACGTTCCGCGAGTTCCAGTGGGATCTCGACTACCGCAACCCGGCGGTCTTCCGGGCCATGGTGGCCACGATGATCACGCTGGCCAACCGTGGCCCGGATGTGCTGCGTCTGGACGCGGTGCCGTTCCTCTGGAAGCAGATGGGCACCGACTGCATGAACCGACCCGAGGCGCACGTGCTGCTGCAGGCATTCCGCGCGGTGCTCTCAATCGTGGCGCCGGGCGTGCTGCTCAAGGCCGAGGCGATGGTGGCCCCGGAGATCCTCACCGGCTACCTGGGCGCGCACCCGGACGGCGAGCGGGCCGAGTGCAACCTCGCCTACGACAACCAGCTGATGGTGATGCTCTGGTCGATGCTCGCGACGGGTACCAGCGAGCTTGCCCGGCACGCTCTCAGCCGCCGCCCGCCTGCGCCCGCGTCGACTAGTTGGGTCACCTACCTGCGCTGTCACGACGACATCGGCTGGGCGGTATCAGACGCGGACGCCGCCGCCGTCGGGCTCGACGGTGTCGAGCAGCGTCGGCTGCTGAGCACTACCTACGCCAGCGGAGCGTCCGGCTGGCGCAGCCTGGGCGTCGCGTTCCAGGCGGACGCGTCCGGCGCCGCGCCGACGAGCGGGATGACGGCGGCGCTGACCGGCTTGCAGGCGGCCCGGGTAATAGGCGACCCAGCGATGATCGACGTTGCGGTCGCCCGCATCGAGGCGCTCTACTCGATCGTGTTCTCCTTCGGCGGCATCCCCCTGATTTACTCCGGTGACGAGGTCGGTCTCGGCAACGACGAGGCCTGGGCCGACGATCCGGCACATGCCGGTGACAATCGCTGGTTGCACCGGCCGCCGATGGACTGGGCGGCGCTCGCCAGGGGTGCGGCGGACACGACGTCGGTCGAGGCGCGCCTCGTGCGACGCTTCGGCGAACTCGCGCGCGCCCGAGCCGCGCTGGCTCCGCTGCGGGCTGGTATCCCGGCACGCATTCTCGACCTCGCCGATGACGGAGTGTTCGGCTACCTCCGTGGCCCGCTCGACGGCCGGCGGGTGCTCGCGGTCATCGACGTGGGCGGCTCGGGCAGCACCGTGCAGCTGCCCGAATCGGCTGGGCTCGACCCCGCGCTGGCCCACACCGGAAGCGGTGGGGCGCACCTGGCCGACACGAGGCTCACCCTGCCGCCGTACGGGTTCGCCTGGCTGACCGGCTGATGCCGGGCACGGCGCCCGGTGCGGGGCAGAGGCTGTCACCGGGCAGCAGCTCTGCCTCGAGCAGCTCACCGACGTCGTTCGGCAGCTCGCCGAGCAGCCGCCCGACAATGCGCTCGGCGATAGGACCGAGCGGGATTCGTGCCGTGGCGAGCGAGGGCACGAGCAGCCGCCCGGCGACCGTGCCGTCGAAGCCGACGACCGCAAGATCCCGGCCGACGACTCGGCCGGCGCGCGCCGCGGCCGCGTAGCACGCCGCGGCGAGCACATCGCTGCCGGTGACGAACGCGGTCGGCGGATTCGCCCGACCCAGCAACCGGATGATGCCGCTTACCGGGTCCGCGGCGTCCACCACGTTGACGCGGCGACGCAGCTTGGCCTCCTCCATCGCATCGCTGTAGCCGGCCTGCCGGTCGGCATCCCAGCGGCGCGGCGACTCGTACCCGATGAACGCGATCGCGCGGTGTCCCCGTTCGATCGCCGACCGTGTCGAGTGCCGGACACCGGACCGGTTGTCGACGTCCACCCAGCACTGTGGCGCGGAGATGTCGGTGCGGCCGAAACAGGCGAACGGCACGCCGAGTGCCTGCAGATGCCGAACCCGGGCGTCCTGCTCGAGGATGGCAGAAAGCACCACCGCGTCGATTGAGCGACTACGGGTCAGCTCTTCGAGCGCGCGCAGTTCCGGGCCCCCGGATTGGATCACCAGCAGTTGCTGGCCGCGCTCGTCCGCCGCGGCAACCAGGTGCTGCAGGAACTCGAGCAGGATCGTATTGTCCTTGCGCGGCTCGCCCTTAGGCAGCAGGTAGGCCAGTCGGTCGGCCCGGCCCGAACGCAGGCTCGCCGCGCCGCGGTGCGGCGTGAAGCCGAGTGTTGCGATCGCTGCAAGCACGCGGTCGCGGGTGCGCTCGCCCACCCGCCCGGTGCCGTTCACGACGTTCGAGACCGTCTGTCGCGAGACTCCGGCGTGGCGCGCGACGTCGTCGAGCGTTGGCGCAGCGGCCCGGCCGTCAGCCAGGCCGCGTCGCGATACGGGGTGCGTCGACATTGCGAGAAGTCTTGACAATCCGGTTCCCTCGGGCGTGTGATGTCAACCACAGCTTAGATGGATCGTTCCACCACGTTCAACCTTGATGGATCGTTCCACCTCCGGTCCAAATCACCTGGGGGTTCCCGTGGCAGCTGACGTCATGGTGATCATCGAACGGCAACTCGACTACCCGCAGCCGGTGGTGTTCGACGCCTGGACCCGGCCCGAGGAGATGGTGCAGTGGCGTGGCAGCCCGGGCTGGCACGTCGAGGAGGACACCGTGCGGGGCGACCTGCGTGTCGGCGGACGCCACTATCACATGAAGATCGTCGACGACGATCCCTCGACCCGGGTCGGGACCGACGGCGTCTACTCCGAGTTCCACCCGCCACACGTGTTCGTGTCCCGCGAACGCATCACCGGTGACCCCGGCATCGACCCGAACGTCCCGCTGGAGCTGCGGGTCGAGCTGATCAAGATGGGCCGCAACGGAACCCTGGTCCGCGTCATCCAGGGCCCGTACGAGCCGGCGGTGGCCGGCTACCACACACAGGGCTGGGAGAACGAGCTGAACCGTCTCGACGCGTTCCTCGCAGCTCACACCACGCAGGGAGCAGCCCGATGACCGCCACCGCTGTCGCCAGTTCGCCGCATCTGACAATCGTGCGGCAGAAGCCGCTGATGAACATGCGGCAGATCCTGCTGATGAACTTCGGGTTCTTCGGCATCCAGTACAGCTTCGGAATGCAGCAGACCGCGGTGAACCCGGTCTTCGCGTTCCTGCACGCCAACCCGGGCGAGCTGCCGATCCTCAATCTCGCCGGGCCGATGACGGGCCTGCTGATTCAGCCGCTGATCGGCGCCTGGTCGGACAAGACGTGGAGTCCTCGGTGGGGGCGGCGCAAACCGTTCTTCATCGTCGGCGCGATCGGGTGCAGCGTGTGCCTGTTCCTGTTCCCGTTCGTCAGCGCGATCTGGATGGCCGTGCTGCTGCTCTGGCTGCTGGATGCCAGCAACAACACCGCGATGGAGCCCTACCGCGCGTTCATCGCCGACAAGCTGCCGCCGTCCCAGCTTGCGAAGGGTTTCCTCGCGCAAAGCTTTTTCACCGGTTTCGGCATCACGCTGGCCAACATCTCCCTGTTCGTTTTCCAGAAGACACTGTCTGGCACGACGAGCGCGGGTATCCCGTACTGGGTGTTCGGCTCGTTCATGCTCGGCGCCGTGTTCTCCATCGGTTCGGTGCTGGTGTCGGTGCTGCGCACGCCCGAGTTGCCACCGACCGACGTCGAGCTGGCTGAGATGCGCGCCAAGAGTGGCGGGCTGAAGTCGTCGGTGAGAGAGGTCGTCGACGCGATCGTGGAGATGCCGGCGCAGCTTCGCAAGCTGGCGCTGGTGTATCTGTTCCAGTGGTACGCGATGGTCTGCTACTGGCAGTTCATCTCACTGTCGATCGCGAAGTCGTCCTTCCACGTCACCGACATCGGCGCGAAGAGCCAGGCGAAGCAGTACGAGGATGCTGTCGGCTGGACCGGTCTGGTGAACGGCTGGTACAACATCATCACCTTCAGCGTCGCCTTCGCCCTCGTCGCCATGGCCCGCCGCCGCGGCGCCAAGGTGGTGCACTGCGTATGCCTGCTGTGCGCTGCGGTAGGACTATCGATCCTGCCGCACCTGCACGACAAGTACCTGCTGTTCATCCCGATCATCGGACTGGGCATCGCGTGGGCATCGATTATGGGCGTGCCCTACATCATGGCGGTGCGGATGATCCCGTCCACCCGCTACGGGGTCTACATGGGGATCATCAACATGATGATCGTCGTGCCGATGCTGATCCAGACCTTTACATTCGGCTCGATATTCAACCACCTGCTCGGCAAGGATCCGAACAACGCAATCACCTTCGCTGCGGTGCTGCTGGCGCTGGCTGCCGTCACGATGCTCTGGATCAAGGAACCGCCGATCGTCCGCGACGTCGACAACCTGCTCGATGATCCGATCCCGGCCCAGGCGGAGGCGTGAGATGAGCTCCATGTATGACTACCGCACGATCGTCGTCGGCACAGATGGTTCGGACCTAGCCGCCCCGACGGTGGCCCGCGCGGCATGGCTCGCCGCGCACGACGACGCAAACCTGGTGGTGGTCTGCGCGTACTCAGATCTGTCACGCCGACAGGAGGCACGCAACGTCGCGACGATCGGCGGGGACACCCGCGTCGGCCAGACCCTCGGACGGCTCGCGGCCACCGAGGCGCTGGCCGACGCGGTCGCCCTGGCGCAGCAGCAAAAGGCGACGATCTCCGCGGCGCTGCTGGTGGACGCCGAACCCACAGAGGCGCTGCTGAGCACCGCCGGCGAACACGGCGCCGACCTGATCGTCGTCGGCGCCATGCGCGACCAGTCGATCGCCGACCGTCTCCTTGGGACAGTCGCCTCAGATGTCGTTCGCCGAGCCGACTGCGAGGTGCTGATCGTCCGACCGAGAGCGGCTGAGCGTGCCTAACCCGACCGGGCACAGCTGCACTGCACGCCGCGCAAGCCACATCGTTGCAGGCTGTTAGGCGCAGCGGGCGAGCGGGGAAGTCCGCCGGAACCGATCTGTGTCTTGGCCCGGATGCACCGCGGCTGGTGAAGAGTCGGTCTAGTTGATCTTTGTGGTGTGCTCGGTTGGTTGGGCGTGGGTGATCGCCGGTCGGGCCGGCGTTTCCACTGTTGGTCTCCGGTCGTGTGAGTCGCCCCGGTGAGTCCGGAGGCTTCCTTTGGTGTCAGCCGGCCTCGGCGAGGCGGGCTCGGTAACGGTAGTGCAATTCTTCGGTGGCGACCGAGGTGAGTCGTCGATGGATTCGTGGGGTCGCTCGGTGTTGAACCGGGAGACCCAGTCCAGGACGGCTGCTTCGAATTGGTCGCGGTCGCGCCAGGGCCCGTGCGGCCAGATCAGCTCGGACTTGAACAGGCCGATCTGGGACTCGGCCAGCGTCCTGTCCGCCGTCGCCAGCACCGCAGGAACGGTCACCACAGCCGCCGGCGCCGCGGACGCGTACTCCCGTGGCTTCATCGGCGCCGCCGTCATGGCCGCCGTCGTCGCGGTCTTCGCACTGGTCCGGATGCCCGCCACCCGCGCCACAGACGGCGGCGGCCACCTCCACATGCACTGACATTCATCGCGCAGACCGGGCCAGCATCGTCGATGCTTGAACACGGAGGAACTGCCGCCACGACGTCCGGGCGGCCGACCTTGAGGAGTTCGCCTTGGATGCGTTGGTATCCCCAGGTTGGATTCTGTTTCGCCAGCTGTCCGATTAGCGCTGCAAGTTCGGGGTCGATGGGTGGGCGTCCCGTGCGGTGCGGATA
>JALYVG010000056.1 GCA_030853345.1 Actinomycetota bacterium
GCTACACCACGCTGGCCGAGACAACCGACCGGATGCTGGCGACCGAAATCACCGCCCGGTGGCGCTACCGCGACACCGAGGCCGACTGGGCGGCCGTGCACGCCGCGGCGCTCAGCGCGGTGCTGGACTCGTTCGCTACGACGCACAGCCTGTCGCTGCAGCAGACGCTGTACGCGATCGGCGAGCGAGTCCTGACCGCCCTGCCGCAGCTGTGCGAAGTGCGCCTGGCGCTGCCCAACAAGCACCACTTCCTGGTCGACCTCGCGCCGTTCGGGCTGAGCAATGACAACGAGGTCTACTTCGCCGCCGACCGACCCTATGGCGTGATCGAGGGGACGGTCCTGGCCGACGATGCCGGCGACCCGGGCCGGGCCTGGGACTGAGCGCCGCGGGGTTACCCCGCCGGTGACCGGTCCCGCACCGGTCCAGGGCAATGGTGACTGTGCGCGGATCGACAGTCGGCGGCCACGGTGATCAGCAGCCGTTCCTGTTCATGCTGGGTCAGGCGCATGCAACTACGCGATTCCAGCGCTATTCGCCCTCATGAACCGGCCGGAGATCGCTCAGTTGCCGCGGCGCAGCCGGATCCAGCGGTACCCCCAACCGTTGAGGCGGAACTGAGCCACGTCTGCCGCGCGGAACTCGTACGGCGCGTCGCTGAATACCTCGTAGGCGTTCTTGCTGACGTCGGCGGAGCTCAGGTCGAGCACCACCGGTTTGTCGGCCAGATTGTGCAGCAGCAGGATCGAGCCTTCGGGCGCGTCGTACCGGTGAACGAACACCGACCGCGGTAACGCGATGTCCACGACAGCCGGTTCTCCGACGCCGATCTCGGGGGATTCCTGCAACACGCGGATGAGCTCCTCGAACCACCGCAGCAGGGAGCCGGCGTCACGCCGCTGCTCGCGCACGTTGACGCTCTTGGGTGCGAACGGGCCACGACTGGGCACCGGCCGAACCAGATCGTCAGGTCGGGCCGTCGAGAAGCCCGCGGTGCGGCCGGGCTCCCACTGCATCGGCGTGCGCAGCGATTCCCGGCCCGGCAGAGCCAGAACCTCGCCCATGCCGATCTCCTCGCCGTAGCGCAACAGCGGTGTACCCGGCATCGTGAACTGCAGGGAGTACGCGAGTTGGATGTGGCGGCGATTGCCTTTCATCATCGACGCGAGCCGGCGGCGGATGCCCCGGTCGTAGAGCCGCATGTCGGCCTTCGGGGCAAACGCCTTCATGACGTCGCTGCGCTGCTCGTCGGTCAGCTTGCTCAGATCCAACTCGTCGTGATTGCGCAGGAACGTGGCCCACTGCGCCATGGCGGGCAGCTTGGGCAGCGCGCCGAATGCCTCGACCAGCGGCTCGGCGTCGCCACGCGCCAGGGCCAACCACAGCTTGGCGTTCAACCCGAACGAGATCATCATCTGGGCTCGGTCGTTGGGCCCGCCGGTGACGGCCGCGCAGTATTTCGGGACCTCTTCAGGGGGCACGTTCGCCTCGCACAGGAGCACAGCATCACCGGTGCGCCACTGGGTGTCCTGACGCCAGTCGTCGAGGATCGAGAAGTCCATCGGGCCCTGTGCGATGCCCGGGGAGGTCTTTTCCATGACGAACGGGGCTGCGTCGATGCGGAAACCTGAGGCACCCAGTTGAAGCCAGAAGCCCATGACCTTTCTGATCTCGGCCCGGACGGCGGGGTTGAACCAGTTCAGGTCCGGCTGGAAGTCGTAGAAGCGGTGGTAGTACCACTGCTTGGCCGTGTCGTCGAAGGTCCACGTCTCGGTCTGCTCACCTGGGAAGACCATGCCCTGGCGTCGGTCCGCAGGCTCCTCCGCGCTCCAGATATACCAATCCCGGTAAGGCGAATTCGGATCGTTGCGCGCGGACTGGAACCACGGGTGCTCGTCGGAGGTGTGGTTGACGACGAGGTCGAGCAGCAGCCGGATACCCCGCTCGCGCGCCTGGGTGGCCAGTTCCACGAAGTCGCCGAGACTGCCCAGTCGTGGGTCGATGCCGTAGAAGTCGGTGATGTCGTAGCCGTAGTCGCGGTGCGGCGACGGATGGATCGGGTTGAGCCACAGGCAGGTCACGCCGAGCCGGGCCAGATAGTCCAGTCGGCCCGTCAAACCGCGCAGGTCGCCGCAACCGTCGCCGTCGGAGTCCTGGAAGGAGTCGACCCCGACGGAGTAGATGACCGCTTCCTTGTACCAGCGCTCGGACATGAGCGGCTCCCTTTGCCTGCGTCGAAGGGTCGAGCGTCCCATTACATCAAGGCGACAACCGGCTGGTCAGCATGAAATGAGGTTTCGGCCGCCGTCCGTCGGGGCGCACGGTGCTCATCAGCAGCCCTACTCGGCCGATCTTCGCGAGCGGCCAGCGTGGCCCGCTGCCGCTGGGACACCCGGCCGGTCTCGGACCAGGCAGTGTCGCGCGGGTGAGGTCTAAGGCTCGAACGCACCGGCGATCTAGGGTGTTCTCCCGATGTGGGACCCGGTGCCTTACTCCGAGGATTGGCTTATCAAACCAACCAGGAGGACACCATGAATCCCAGCATCGCCACCTCGATCGCCGCACAGCACCGGCGCGAACTGCTGGCCACCGCGGCCCACTACCGGCGGATCCGCCCAGCGGCCCGGCCTTCACGGGCGCGCAAGGCTGCACCGGATGGAGCGGTCCGCGGGCATCCGCAGATCTTCCAGACGTGGCTGGCCGCCGGCCGGCTGTAAGCGCCGACATTGCCGGTCCCGAGCTGAGCCAGATCCGACTGACCTGCCCCAGTGCCGCCCAGACGGCACCGGGGCAGGTCAGGTGTGCGTCTAGCTGAGCATCGGCGCCAGGGCGAGGACGTCGTCGGCGCTCTGCACGTGGGCGGCGGCGAGGAACACGGTGCGCACCCCCTTGTCCGCGAGGACCGCGTAGCGCTCCCGCTGCTGGGCGTGCGTGCCCGCGTGGTGCATCTTGGCGAACTTCGCCGCTGCCGTGCCGCCGCGAGCCTGTTCCACCCGGGCCCACACCTCGTCGCGGTCCGCGCCGACGACGGGCAGGTCAAGCACGGTGATTGACACCTCGCGCGGATCGCGGCCGACGGCCGCGCAGTGCCGATGCAACACAGCGATCTTGTGGTCGAGGGACTGCTCGTCCGAGCGCACGTTGCAGCCGTCGGCCAGCCGCGCCGCAATCTGCAGCGTGCGCCGTTCACCCCCGCCGCCCACGATGATCGGCACCTGCGAGACCGGGCGCGGGTAGCAGGTCGTCTCGGGCAGGCTCACCCGCTCGCCGCTATAGGCCCTGGTCCCCGGCGACCACAGCGCGCGGATCGTCTCGATGGCCGACTCGAGATCGTCCAGACGCTGCCGGGCGGGCGGGAACGGCAGGCCGAACGCAGCGTGCTCACGATCCCACCAGCCCGCACCGATCCCGAGGAACGCTCGGCCGCCGCTGATCGCATCCAGCGTGGCGACCGTCTTGGCCGTGATCCCGGCCGGCCGGAACGTCACCGGGGACACCAGCGTGCCCAGGCGCAGATCGGTGTCCAGCCCGGCGAGCAGGCCGAGTGTCACCCACGGTTCAGGGATGGGAGCCCAGGCCCGCTCGACCTGGGGGATCTGGATCAGGTGATCCATCAAGGCGATTCCCGCGAACCCGGCCGCGTCGGCGGCCAGGGCGACTTCCTTGAGCCAACTGCCTGGATCCTCACCCCACGGAAAGCGCGACACCTGCAGGACGACGTCCAGGCGCTCGGCGCTGGGCTGCGGGCCAGGCGCGGCCGCCCTGACCGATTCCGGCGGCAAGTCTGCGCGCACGACGACCACGCGGTCCCACGCCTCGGCCTCGATCTGCGCCAGCGCGTCCACGGCCCGTACCAACTGAGTGGCCAACGCCGGCGCAGGCACGGGCCGCTCGCGCCGTGCGTTGCGCTCCTTGGCCAGCGCAGCCGGCACGTCGAACACGACCGCGATCGCCGGCAGCCCGTGAGCCTTGGCCAGGGCGAGGTAGCTTCGCCGACGCTCGACCTCCAACCCGAGGGTGTCGACGACGCAGGTCAGCCCGCGTCGGGCGCGTGCGGCCAGGATGTCGTCGAGCAGCGCGAACGCGTCGGCCGAGGCGGCCAGGTCGTATCGGCCACTGCCGACCACGCCGCGCAGATCGTCTGAGGACACGATCTCCTGCGCGCGATAGCGCTGCTGCGCCCACATCGACTTTCCTGCTCCGGACGCGCCGACGAGCACGACGACCGCAGGGTCGGGTATAACACTGGTCACGTCGCTGCTACGCCGTTTCTTCGCGCTGATCGGTGAAGGCTTCCTCAGCGAGCAGGCCTCGGTAGAGATCGGGCCCGGCCAGCGCGAGCAACGGCCCGACCTGGCTTTCTTGGCACTGCATCGCGCGGTACTTCAGCTCCAGCAGTTCACCCTCGAGGTTGACGTAGAGGGCACACTGCGACGCAGGGAAGGTCAACGGCTCCCGGTCGGCCATCATCAGCAACTCCGGCGGGAGGACACGGTCCACTTCGGCCTGCCACTCGGGCGTCGAGGCCTGGTGCAGGACGCGCGTGGTCGTTCCGGCCACCGCAGCCGACACCCACCGGGACACGGCCATGTGATCCGGGTGGTAGGTCGCGCCGTCCGGGCCGAAGGTCAACACCGTGTCCGGCTGGACGCGATCGAGAATCTCGCGCAGCCGGGCAATCGCGTGATCCTGGTCGACCGTGTCGCAACCACCGTCGGGGTAATCGAGCCAGTAATGCTCCGTGACGCCGAGCAGGGCGAGCGAGGCGGCGAGTTCGCCGGTACGGACCGCAGCCAGTTCGGCGCCATTCGGCCAGCGCGACGGATCCGTCGAGCCGAGTTCGCCGCGCGTCGCGGTCACGCACGCCACCCGCTGGCCACCCTGGGCGGCGATCGCCATCAGCCCGGCGCAGCAGTACCCCTCATCGTCGGGATGGGCCCACACCGACAGGATCGTGCCGAGGTCGTCGACCGCCAGCTGCGACATCTGCCCCTGCCTCTGCGCTAGCTCGCCTCGACAGCCGACTTGATGCGCTGCGCGAACGCGTCGACATCCTTCTCGGCGGCCTTGCGGGCGAAACCGACGATGATCTTGCCGATCCCGTGACCCTCGAATGTGTTGAAGACCGTGACGCTGGTCTGTGATTCACCGACCGGTTCGAGGTCGTAGCCGCCTTCGGTGACGGTGACCGCGTTCTTGGAGCGCTCGGTCCACCGGATCGTCGTCGGCGCCTGGAACCCGGTGAGTTCGAAGCGGCGGTCGGTCTTCATGCCCGCGTCCTTGACCTTGCTAATGAAGACCGTGCCCAGTCGCGACGGGCCATCGGGTTCCTTGCGGATCTCGAGGACGCGCGGGCTGAACTTCGGGTCATTCGTGCCTTCAGCCAGGAAGGCGAATACCTCGGCTATCGGCCGGTTTATCACTGCCGAGCCGCTGAATTGTCCGGGCATGAGGACTCCCTTGTTTGCTGAAGCGTGCCGCCCACCCTAATTGGCCTGCGCTGATCGCGTGCGGCGCGAGGGCGGCGGCGTCGGCACTTCGCACCAGCACGACGCCGTCCCCGGTGAGTCGCGGATGCCGGCCGATGCCGCCGAGAGGGCTCCGGCGAGCTCGGCCGGGTCGACCATCTCAGGCGCCGGCCTTGGTCGACTCCCGGATGACGAGTTCGGGTTCGAACACCACCTGCCGATGTCGATGGGTCTTCGGTTCCTCGACCTCGTCGATCAACAGGTCCATGGCTGCCTGACCCAGCTGCGATCTCGGTTGCAGGACCGACGTCAACGGGACGGCGGCCGCGGCCGCGAAGTCGATGTCGTCGTAGCCGACGATGGCCAGGTCGCCCGGCACGTCGAGTCGGCGCCGGGTCATCTCCTGGAGTACTCCGAGCGCTAGCAGGTCGTTGGCGCAGAACACCGCGCTGGGGCGCCGCGCGGCCGGCATTGCGGCGATCAGCTCACCCGTCCGCCGGCCGGCTGCGACGTTGAGACCCGGCGTCTCCATCAGCGTGATCGTCGCCTCGGGCAGCCCCGCGCGATCAACCGCCCTGCGGGCTCCGGCCAGACGCTCGGAGACCTGCTTGATCGACAACGGTCCGCCGACGAAACCGATGTGGGTGTGGCCCTGCTCGAGCAGGTGACCCGCAGCGAGTTCGCCGCCGACGTGATCGTCGACCGACACCGAGCATTGCCGCCGGGTCGACGCGCGGTCGACGAGGACGACGGCCGTTCCCCGCCGCCGGATTTCCTCGATTGCTGGGATCTTCATGCCCACCGGCGTAATCAGAATCCCGTAGGCACGCTGCTCCTGCAGCAGACTCAGATAGTGCGATTCGCGCTCGGCGTCATCGGCGCTGTTGCAGAGCACCACCGACAGTCCCTTTCGGATGGCGGCGGTTTCCACCCCGGCCGCGATGTCGGTGAAGAACGGGTTACCCACGTCGAGGACCACGAGGCCGATCGTGCGACTGCGTCCGGCGCGCAATTGCCGGGCCGCCTCGTTTCGCACGAACCCGAGATCCTCGATCGCCTGCAACACGCGATCGCGGGTGGCGGGGGACACCCGATCGGGCCGGTTCAGGACGTTGGAGACGGTGCCCAAGGACACCCCGGCCCGCGCGGCGACGTCCACGACGCTGACCGACTCGCTCACCGACCAACCTCCAGATCTGGTAACCGCGTAAATCGTTCCAATGATTGCGGACGGTATCAGTCCGGTCCAGCCGCAGCAGGAAACCCAATTGTGCCGCTGGAATCAGCAGGGGCGCCGGACTTCTGGGGGTAATAAGACGGAAACTCACCCTTGACAGCCCAACGTGAGCGCCGTTACGGTTTCCACATTCTATTGAAAGGTTTCACTTCTGTGCGGCAGATCAAGGACGGTGCGGCGTGACGGATCCAGAAAGCGCGACGCCCTGGCTGGTGCTTCAGTCGGCGACGAAGCGCTTCGGAGCGGTCCACGCCCTCGACGACGGGTCGATCACCCTGTACCCCGGCGAGTCGCACGCGCTGGTCGGTGAGAACGGTGCGGGCAAGTCGACCCTGGTGAAGATCCTGGCCGGCGTCCATCGCCCGGACACCGGGACGCTGACTATCGGCGGCACCGAGGTCGAGTTCAACGGTCCGGTGGCCGCCAAGGCGGCAGGCGTATCGATCATCTACCAGGAGCCGACGCTGTTTCCCGATCTCAGCGTCGCCGAGAACATCTTCATGGGGCGGCAGCCCGTGGGCGCGGGTCGTCGCATCGACCGGTCGACGATGAATCGCGACGCAACTCAGATCTTCGCGAGGCTGGGTGTCGTCCTCGAGCCGACCCGCGTGGCTCGGGGTCTGTCGGTCGCCGATCAACAGATCGTCGAGATCGCCAAAGCGTTGTCGCTCGATGCGAAGGTGCTCGTCATGGACGAGCCGACGGCCGCGCTCACCACGGTCGAGGTCGAGCGTCTGTTCGAGGTCATGCGGACGCTGTGCGCCCAGGGCGCCGCGGTGCTGTTCATCTCGCACCGGCTGGAAGAGGTGTTCGCCAGCTGCCAGCGCGTGACGATCATGCGCGACGGCCGCTTCGTCCGCACTGCGGCGGTGAAGGATGTCGACGTCGAGCAAATCATCCGCCTGATGGTCGGCCGCGACCTGGACTCCCTGTTTCCCAAGACGATCACCGAGCCGGGTGTGCCCGTGCTCGAGGTGGACGCGCTGTGCAGCACCGGCGTGTTCGACGACATCACCTTCAGCGTGCGCCGCGGTGAGATCGTGGCGCTCGCCGGGCTTGTCGGCGCTGGCCGCAGCGAGGTGGCTCGAGCGATATTCGGCATCGACAAGCGCACCTCGGGATCAGTTCGGGTAAACGGGACGGCGCTGCCGAATGGCCGCCCGCTCGCCGCGATGGCCGCGGGCGCTGCGCTGGTTCCCGAGGACCGCCGCCAGCAGGGGCTGGTCATGGACATGGGAATCGACCAGAACGTCGCACTCGCGTCGATGAAACGGCTGAGCCGAGTCGGGCTGATCCGGCGGGGCAGCGAACGCAAGCTCGCCGCCACCTGGGCGAGCAAGCTCCAGCTCAAGTACGGCCGCATCAAGAATGCCGTCTCGACGCTGTCCGGAGGCAATCAGCAGAAGGTCGTCCTCGGCAAGTGGCTGGCCCGCAACCCATCGCTGCTGATCATCGACGAGCCGACTCGCGGCATTGACGTCGGCACCAAGGCCGAGGTGCACCGCATCCTCGACGGGCTGGTGGCCGACGGCATGGCCGTGCTGATGATCTCCTCGGAGTTGCCTGAGGTGCTGGGTATGGCAGATCGGGTCCTGGTCATCCGAGAGGGTCGGATCACCGCCGAATTCAGCCGGGACGAAGCTGATGAGACCTCGATCATGCGAGCGGCGACCGGGCAGAACAAGGTGATTGCCGCATGACCACGACGCTGCCGGCCCCACCCGCCGATCGGCCGGTCCGCGGCTCGTTCGATGCGCTGCTGCGAGCCCGCGAACTGGGCATCGCCCTGGTGATCGCGTTGGTCGTGATCGTCACGGCGGTGAACAATTCGCACTTCCTGGACGCCTCGAGCGTGCAGCAACTCCTCAGCGGTGCCGCCCTGATCGCTTTGTTGAGCGTGGGCGAGACGCTGGTGATCGTCACCCGTAACGTCGACCTGTCGGTGGGGTCGACCCTGGGGCTGTCCGCCTACTGCGTCGGCAGCCTGTTCAAGCACCACCACATCCCGGTGTGGTCCGGGTTCGCCATCGCCATCGGGATCGGCATCGTCATCGGTGCTGTCAACGGATTGATCACGACGGTGATGCGGGTGCCCAGCCTCGTCGTCACGCTGGCCATGCTCTACGTCATCCGCGGCCTTGACGGCGTCATCGTCCACGGGCACACGATCGACCCGAGTGCTATCCCGCATTCGTTCACCGAGGTTGGGTTCCGGACGTTCCTCGGCGTGCCGTGGTTGGCGATCGTCGTGGCGATCATCGTCGGTGTGGCGGGGTACTCGATGCGCTCGTTCCGCTCGAGTCGTGACCTGTACGCGATCGGCTCCAACCCTGAGGCCGCGGCGCTGGCCGGGATCCCCGCTGCTCGCCGGGTATTCGTCGCCTTCGTCATCAGCGGTGCTCTCGCCGGACTCGCCGGAGCACTATTCCTGGCGCTGCACGCTCAGGTCGACAACAGCGCGGGTTCGGGATACGAGCTGACCGTCGTGTCGGCCGTCGTCGTCGGCGGTGTCGCGATCTTCGGAGGCAGCGGCACTGTCCTCGGTGCCGCGCTGGGTGCGCTGTTGTTGAACACCATCAACCAAGCGCTCGTCGCGTCGAAGGTTTCCTCCTTCTGGAACCAGGCGATCGCGGGTGGGTTGCTCCTGGCGGCGATCGCGTTCGACCGTTGGTTGAGTCTTCGGATCGCCCGAAACTTGAAGTCGGCCGAGGGCGCCCACCGTGACGTCTGACATGGCGCTTCGCCCGGCCGATGCCCCGACCTACTCGGGCACCGACACCAGTTCGCAGCCGTTGTGGCGCTCGATCGCCCGGTGGGAAGCCGGCCTGGTCGTGGTCCTCGTTGGGGTCATCATCTTCGGCGCAGTCGAGAGCTCGACGTTCCTCAGTTCGTCCACGTTCTTCTTCATGGGCATCAACATCGGCTACATCGCGATCATGGCGCTGCCCATGACCTTGATCGTCATGACGGGCGAGATCGACCTGTCGGTGGCGTCGATGCTCGGGCTGTCGGGCGCAACCGTGGGCTACCTCTGGCACCACGGTTGGTCGATCTGGCCGGCGATCATCGCCGCGCTGCTCGTGGGTGTGATCGGTGGTGCACTCAACGGCGTTCTCGTGGCCAAACTCGGCCTACCGTCGATCGCGGTCACCATCGGGACGTTGACCCTGTTCCGCGGCATCGCGGAGATCCTGCTCGGCTCGGTGACGATCCCGACCGTCGGCGATCGACTGTTCCCGACGTCGCTGACCAAGATCGGGGTCGTGCCGATCCAGGGCACGCAGTTGTCGTACACGATGCTGATCTTCCTGATCATGGCCGTGCTGTTCGCGGTCGTACTACACGCGACACCGCTGGGTCGCTCGATGCACGCCATCGGCCTGCAACCCGAAGCCGCCCAGTTTGCCGGTATCCGTGTCGCCCGCATCAAGTTCAGCCTCTACGTCGTGTCCGGCGTCATCTCGGCCTTCGCCGGCATCCTGCTCGCCTTGCAGAACTCCTCGGTGAGCTACAACGCGGGAGTCGGCCTGGAACTGAACGTGGTCGCCATCGTGCTGTTCGGCGGCGTCTCGATCTTCGGCGGCCGGGGCACCATCCCCGGCGTCGTCCTGGCAGTGGCGATCTTCGGCAGCCTGAAGATGGCGCTGACGCAGATGAATGTGCAGCCGGAGGTGCAGAACATCATCACCGGCCTGCTGCTGCTGGTGAGTGTGCTCGCGCCCAACGGAGGCGAGGCACTCGGCCGGCTCCGGGCTCGGGCAGGTCGGAGGAGATCGTCCGGCTGAGCCCGCACACACCACCTCTAGTCCCCGCACAACACCGAAGAGAACAGGAAGGCACCGAGATGAGCAGAACCCTGACCGTGCGACGAATCGCGACCACCGCGATCGTCGCGGTGTTGGCCGGCACGTCGATCGCGGCCTGCAGTTCCTCGACCAAGTCGAAGGGCAACCCGACCGGCTCGGCCACCGCATCGACGGTGAAGAAGGGGCTGGTCGTCTACTTCATCCCGAAGGACACCCAGAACCCCTACGAGGTGCTGGCAGACAAGGGCGGCGAGAAGGCGCTCGCTGAACTGGGCGGCAAGGTCGTCGTCAGCAGCGGCACCGAGGACACTGCCGCCGCGCAGATCCCGTCGATCCAGGCCGCAATCCAGGCCAAGGCCGACGCCATCGTGATCGCGGGCAATGACCCGAAGGCACTGTGTCCGACGTTGAACCAGGCCGCCCAGGCCGGCATCTCGATCGTTTCCTTCGACTCCGACATCGCGTGCGGCTCCACCCCGTCGCACCTGTTCATCAACCAGGCCAACACCGAGCAGATCGGGACCTCTGAGGTCGACCTGCTCGCCAAGCAGATAAACAGCACCGGAGAGATCGCGATCCTCTCGGCGGCGGCCAGCGCGACGAACCAGAACGCGTGGATCGGCTACATGAAGACGCAGCTGAAGAAGTACCCGAACATGAAGCTCGTCAGCACGGTCTACGGCAACGACGACCCGGCCACCTCGCTCACCGTGCTGCAGGGTCTGCTCTCGGCCTACCCGAACTTGAAGGGCATCATCTCGCCCACCACGGTCGGCATCTCCACCGCCGCACAGTTCCTGTCGACGCACAAGGCCGTGGCCGCCAAGGTGACCCTGACCGGGCTCGGCCTGCCCTCGCAGATGAAGTCCTACATCAAGGACGGCACCGTGCAGGCGTTCGAGCTGTGGAACCCGTCCGACCTCGGCTACCTGGCCGGCTTCGCTGCCGCCGCGCTCGCCTCCGGTAGTGCCACCATGCAGACCGGCTCCGCTGTCAAGGCCGGCACCCTGGGTACGCGTCCGGTGCTCGCGCCGGCCGGTGACACCGGTCCGTCGCTGCTGCTGGGGCCGCCCACGGTGTTCGACAAGAGCAACATCGACCAGTTCAACTTCTGATCGTGTGACGGGTGCTCGGCCGGCGCGACACATGCCACGCCGGCCGGGTACACGCAGTCAGCTCTGGAGGCCGTGTGCAGCGTTACTGTTTCGTACTGCGGGTGCGTCCAGAGTTACTCGACGAATACCGCGAGCGTCATTCCGCCGTATGGCCGGAGATGCTTCAGGCCCTGCGTGCCGCCGGCTGGCACAACTACTCGATCTTCTCGCGGCCGGACGGTCTGCTCGTCGGTTACGTCGAGGCGGACGATCTCGCGGACGCGCAGGCGGCGATGGCGGCCACCGACGTGAATACCCGGTGGCAGCAGGACATGAGCCGGTTCTTCCTTGACCTGGACGGCCGTGGCCCCGACGAAGGATTCGTCCTCCTGGACCCCGTCTTCAACCTCGACGATCAACTGGACCGAACGGAGAGCCCGCGATGACCACCACTGCTCCGAACGCGGTCCACCTCGACCGGATCACCCCGCGCCGCACCAAGGTGGGGCTGGTGTCGGGCGGACTCGGCGCGTACTGGCCGCAGTTCCCCGAGCTGCTGCCCCAGCTGCAGCGGTCGGCGGCTCGGGTCTCCGAGCGCATGCAGGCGATGGACTGCGACGTCGTCGATGTCGGCTTCATCTCCGACGCCCAGGACGGCGCGCGTGCCGCGGAGCAGCTGCGCGTCGCCGGCTGCGATCTGATCGTCGGCTTCCTCACCACGTACATGACCGCCTCGATGTTGGTGCCGATCGCCCAGCGCAGCGATGCACCGGTGTTGCTGATCAACCTGCAACCGACCGAGGCGATGGACCACGCCACCTTCGACACCGGCGCCTGGCTGGCCTATTGCGGGGCGTGCCCGTTGCCCGAGATGGCAAACGCGTTCCTGCGCTGCGGGGTGGCGTTCCGCTCGGTATCGGGTTACGTCGAGGACGAGCGGGCCTGGGCACGCATCGGGCGGTGGATCGCGGCGGCGGGTGTCCGCGGCGCGTTGCGCCACGGCCGGCACGGCCTGATGGGCCATCTCTACCCGGGCATGCTCGACGTCTCGACCGACCTCACACTCGTGCCGGCCAACCTGGGTGGGCATATGGAGGTACTCGAGCTCGACGACTTGCGGGTGCGGACGATGTCGGTCGGGGATGCTGAGGTCGAGACCCGCATGGCGCTGGCCCGCGACGTGTTCGAGCTCGACGACACGGTGCAGGACGAGGACTTCCGCTGGGCGGCACAGGTCTCAGTAGGCCTTGATCGGCTCGTCGCGGATTTCGCGCTGGACAGCCTGGCGTACTACCACCGGGGTCTCGACGGTGAGCAGCACGAGCGGCTCGGTGCCGGCCTGATCCTCGGGGCATCGCTGCTCACGGCGCGCGGCATCCCCGCAGTGGGAGAGTACGAACTGCGCACCTCACTCGCGATGCTGATCATGGACCGGCTAGGCGCGGGCGGCTCGTTCACCGAGCTGCAAGCGCTGAACTTCCGTGACGACGTGGTTGAGATGGGCCACGACGGTCCGGCTCATCTGTCGATGAGTGCGCGGCGTCCGCTATTGCGCGGGCTCGGCGTCTTCCACGGCAAGCGCGGCTGGGGCGTGTCCGTCGAGGTCGATGTGTGCCCTGGTCCGGTCACCGTGTTCGGGATCGCGCAGCAGCGCGACGGAGCGTTTCGCTTCGTCGTGTCCAGGGGAGAGGCCGTACCCGGCCCGCTGCTCGCGATCGGCAACACGACCTCGCGAGTCGACTTCGGGTGTGACCCCGGCGAATGGACTGACCTCTGGAGCTCGACCGGCGTCTCACACCACTGGGCGTTGGGCGTCGGAGACGTGCGCCCTGAACTTCGAGCTACCGCGGACCTGCTAGGTATCGAGCTGGTCGATGTCGCTCCGTGACCGTGCCGCTGGACTACCGAGTTTCTTCTTTGTTTCCACGGAAAGCAGGCATACGAATGGTCGACCATGAGGCCGCCAAGGCGACCTTGAGAGCTCAGAAGATCGAACTGCCCTCGTGGGCGTTCGGCAACTCCGGCACCCGGTTCAAGGTGTTCGCACAGGCCGGCGTGCCGCGGGATCCCTACGAGAAGATCGCCGACGCAGGCCAGGTGCATGCGCTCACCGGCGTTGCGCCCACGATCGCGCTGCACATCCCGTGGGACAAGGTCGACGACTACGGGACGCTGACCAAGGCAGCCGGCGACGCCGGCATCTCGCTCGGCACGATCAACGCCAACGTCTTCCAGGATGACGACTTCCGGCTGGGCAGTGTCACCAACCCTGATCCCCGCATTCGCCGCAAGGCGCTGGACCACCTGCTCGAGTGCGTCGACATCATGGACCAGACCGGGTCGCGCGACCTGAAACTGTGGTTTTCCGACGGCACCAACTACCCGGGCCAGGACAGCATTCGAGCCCGGCAGGACCGGCTGGCCGAGGCGCTGACCACGGTGTACGACCGACTGTCCGAGGATCAGCGTCTGATCCTCGAGTACAAGCTCTTCGAGCCTGCGTTCTACACGACGGACATCCCGGACTGGGGCACCTCGTTCGCCCATTGCCTGCAACTGGGTGACCGCGCAAAGGTGTGCGTCGACACCGGCCATCACGCGCCGGGCACGAACATCGAGTTCATCGTGGCGTTCCTGTTGCGGGCCGGCAAGCTCGGCGCGTTCGACTTCAACTCGCGCTTCTACGCCGATGACGACCTGATCGTCGGGGCGGCGGATCCCTTCCAGTTGTTCAGGATTCTCTTCGAGGTGGCCTCGGCCGACGGTTTGGCCGCCGACACCGACATCGCCTTCATGCTCGATCAGTGCCACAACATCGAGCCGAAGATCCCCGGCCAGATCCGGTCGGTCATGAACGTCCAGGAAGCGACGGCCAAGGTGCTGCTCGTCGACACCGAGGTGTTGGCAGCGGCGCAGGCGGCCGGCGACGTCCTCGCGGCCAACGGTGCGCTGATGGACGCGTACAACACCGACGTGCGTCCGTTGCTGGCTGAGCTTCGCACCGAACAGGGCCTGGACCCCGACCCGATGGCTGCGTACCGCCGTTCGGGTTACGCCGAGCGGATCGTCGCCGAGCGGGTCGGCGGATCACAGGCAGGGTGGGGCGCGTGACCGCCCCCGACAGCAGTCCGGTCACCGATCTCGTGGCGCGGTCCAACCGGCTCGGGGCCGATCCCCGCAATACCAACTATGCGGGCGGGAACACCTCGGCCAAGGGCGTCGCCACCGATCCGGTGACGGCCGAGCCGGTCGAGCTGATGTGGGTGAAGGGCTCCGGTGGTGACCTCGGGACGCTGTCGGCATCCGGCTTGGCGGTCCTGCGGTTGGACCGGCTCCGCGCGCTCGCCATGGTCTATCCCGGCGTTGACCGTGAGGACGAGATGGTCGCGGCGTTCGACTACTGCCTGCACGGCAAGGGGGGCGCCGCGCCGTCGATCGACACCGCGATGCACGGACTCGTGGCCGCGGCACATGTCGATCACCTCCACCCGGACTCGGGCATCGCGTTGGCCGCGGCAGCCGACGGTGAGCGACTGACCGCTGAGTGTTTCGGCGATCGAGTCGTGTGGGTGCCGTGGCGTCGGCCCGGATTCCAACTGGGCCTCGACATCGCAGCCACCGCGGCGGCTAACCCGCAAGCGATCGGCTGCATCCTCGGCGGTCACGGGATCACCGCGTGGGGCGACACCAGCGCGGAGTGTGAGATGCGCTCGGTGGAGATCATCCGTACCGCCGAGAAGTTCCTGGCTGAGCATGGCCGTCCCGAGCCGTTCGGCCATCCGATTGCACGGTTCGCGGCGCTGCTCGAACCGGAGCGCAGCGCGCGGGCGGCCGCGCTTGCGCCGGTGATCCGTGGGCTCGCCTGCACCGATCGACCACAGGTCGGGCACTTCACCGACTCTGACACGGTGTTGGACTTCCTGGCCAGCACTGAACATCCGCGCCTCGCGGCGCTGGGGACCTCATGCCCGGACCACTTCCTGCGCACGAAGGTCCGCCCGCTCGTCCTCGATCTGCCGCCGTCCGCCCCGGTCGAGGACGTGCTGGCACGCCTCAGTGAGCTGCACGTGCAGTACCGCGCCGACTACGAGGCGTACTACGGGCGGTACGCGACATCCGACTCACCGGCGATGCGTGGCGCCGACCCGGCAATCTTCCTGATCCCAGGAGTCGGCATGTTCAGCTTCGGCGCGAACAAGCAGACGGCACGCGTGGCCGGCGAGTTCTACGTCAACGCGATCAACGTGATGCGCGGTGCCGAATCCGTCTCGACGTACGAGCCCATCGCCGAGTCGGAGAAGTTCCGTATCGAGTACTGGGCGCTCGAGGAGGCGAAGCTCGCCCGGATGCCCAGGCCCAAGGCACTTGCGACTCGCGTCGCTTTGGTCACCGGAGCCGGCAGCGGCATCGGCCGGGCGATCGCGCATCGTCTCGCCGCCGAAGGAGCCTGCGTCGTGGTCGCCGATCGCGACGGCGACGCAGCGGCCAAGGTTGCCGCCGAGCTGGGCAGCACGGACGTCGCGGTAGCCGTCCTCGTCGATGTCACCGACGAGGACCAGATCCGGGCGGCGTTCGCGGCCGCCGTGCTCGCGTTCGGCGGGGTCGACCTCGTGGTCAACAACGCGGGCCTGTCCATCAGTAAGCCGCTGGCCGAGACCTCGGTCGCGGACTGGGACCTCCAGCACAACGTGATGGCGCGCGGTTCGTTCCTGGTGGCCCGCGAGGCCGCAGCTGCCATGCGCGCGCAGGGAATGGGCGGCGACATCGTCTATATCTCGAGCAAGAACAGCGTCTTCGCCGGACCGAACAACGTTGCCTACGGCGCCGCGAAGGCCGATCAAGCCCATCAGGTCCGGCTGCTCGCGGCCGAGTTGGGGGCCGACGGCATTCGAGTCAACGGTGTGAATCCGGACGGCGTCGTGCGGGGCTCGGGCATCTTCGCCGGCGGCTGGGGGGCACAACGCGCCGCGGTGTACGGCGTCGCGGAGGAGGATCTCGGCGCGTTCTATGCCCAGCGCACCCTACTCAAGCGCGAGGTGCTGCCCGAGCACATTGCCGACGCCGTGTTCGCCCTCACCGGTGGTGACCTGGCGCTGACCACCGGGCTGCACATCCCCGTCGACGCGGGAGTCGCCGCCGCCTTCCTGCGATGAGGTCGGTGTCGGTCGCCGCCGTCGACCTCGGCGCGTCGAGCGGCCGGGTGCTGGTCGGCACGGGTTGCGCCGCCACCGGATTCGAGTTACGTGAGGTGCATCGTTTCCCCAACGGGCCGGTGTTGGTGGACGGCGTGCTGCGTTGGGACATCGACGGGTTGTTCCGCGGTGTACTGGACGGCCTACGTGCGGCGGCGCGGGCCGTGGTTCGGCTGGACTCGATCGGCGTCGACAGTTGGGCAGTCGACTACGGGCTGCTCGACGCCGAAGGCCAACTGCTGGCCGCGCCCGCGCACTACCGTGACGGCCGAACCGGGCCGATCGTCGACCAGCTGCTCGCGAGCGTCGGTGCGGCCGAACTCTATGCCGCCACGGGTATCCAGCTGCAGCCGTTCAACACCGTGTTCCAGCTGCTCGCCGATCGCGGCACGCCGGCCGGTGACGCAGCGGTGGCCGCCCTGCTCATTCCCGACCTGATCACCTTTTGGCTCACCGGAGTCCGGGGCACCGAGCTCACCAACGCCTCCACCACCGCGCTGCTCGACCCGCGGACCTTGACCTGGTCATCCGAACTCGCGGCCCGACTCGGCGCGCCGATAGAGCTATTCGCACCGATCCGCCAACCGGGTGAGGATGCCGGAGCGCTGCTGCCCAGTGTCGCGGCCGAGACGGGCCTGGATGCGGGCACGCAGGTGATCACCGTGGCCTCGCACGACACTGCCGCGGCGGTCGCCGGGATCCCCGCCGAGGTCGAGGACTTCGCGTTCGTCTGCACCGGTACCTGGGCCCTCGTCGGGCTGGAGCTGCCCGGCCCGGTGATCACAGAGGACAGCCGCGCCGCGAACTTCACCAACGAGGTCGGGACCGACGGGACGATCCGATTCCTGCGAAACGTGACTGGGTTCTGGCTGCTGCAGGAGTGTGCTCGCGAGTGGCTGACCGACGGTCTGCCGGTCGATCTGACCACGTTGACCGACGCCGCCGAACAGGTTCCGGCGTTCACGGCGATCATCGATGTGCAAGCGCCGGCGTTTGCCGAGCCGGGTGGGATGCCGGCGCGGATCTCCGATGCTGCCGAGCGGCTCACCGGCTGGCGACCACGCTCGCGCGCCGAGATCGCGCGGTGCATTCTGGACAGCATGGCACTGGCGATCAGGCAGGCGGTACGCGATGCGACGGCTCTCGCTGATCGCTGCGTGAGTGTGGTGCACGTCGTGGGCGGGGGAGTGTCCAACGAGCTGTTCTGCCAGCTGGTGGCCGATGGGTGTGCCTTGCCCGTCGTGGCCGGTCCCGTCGAGGCGGCGTCGTGGGGCAACGTCATGACCCAGGCCCGGGCACTCGGTGCCGTCGACGACACGCGGGCCGCGGTGCGTAGCGCAATTCGGGCTAGCGTCACCGTGCGCCGATATGAGCCGGACGGAGATCAGAGTCCGTGGGAGCGAGCCGCCGAGCTCGTCCGGGCGGCGCGTCGATGAAGGTCGCGCTCTTCGTCACCTGCCTGGTCGACGGCATCGTGCCCGACGTGGGCAAGGCCACCGTCGCCCTATTGGAGCGGCTCGGTGTCGAGGTCGACGTGCCGCTCGCCCAGACCTGCTGCGGTCAGCTGCACGTGAACACCGGTTATCCGCGCGAGGCAATCGCGCTGGTGCGCAATCACGTGGCGGCCTTCGAGTCCTACGACGCGATCGTCGCGCCCAGCGGGTCGTGTACGGCGGCGGTGCGGCACCAGCACGCCGACATTGCGCGCCTCGCTGGCGACGCCGGGCTGGTGGAGCGCGCTCAGGCGGTCGCGGCCAAGACGCATGAGTTGTCGGAGTATCTGATCGACGTGCTCGGGGTGGTCGACGTCGGCGCGTACTTCCCGCATCGGGTCACCTACCACCCGACCTGTCACTCGATGCGGCTGCTGCGCGTCGGCGAGCGCCCCCTGCAGCTGCTGCGGGCGGTCGAGGGGATCGACCTGGTCGAGCTTCCCGACGCCGACCAGTGCTGCGGATTCGGCGGGACGTTCGCGATGAAGAACCCGGCGGTGTCATCGGCGATGCTGGCGGACAAGACGGCAGCGATTGCGGCGACCGGCGCGTCGGTGTGTACGGCGGGTGACGCATCGTGCCTGCTGCACATCGGCGGCGGTTTGTCGCGCACCGGCGCCAAGGCACGCACCCTGCACCTGGCCGAGATCCTGGCGAGCACGCGGTGACGTTTCTGGGCATGCCTGTCGCACCGCAGGGGGTCGGGCACCTGCGCGGTGACCAGTCGTTCCCGGCCGCCGCAGTTACCGCGCTGGCCAATCCGCAGCTGCGCCGCAACCTCGCACATGCCACGGCAACGATCCGCACCAAACGCCTGGCCGCGGTGGCCGAACTCGACGACTGGGAGCAGCTGCGCGCGGCCGGCGCCGCGATCAAGGACGACGTTCTGGCTCACCTGGACACCTACCTGCTGCAGCTCGAGGAGCAGGTGCAGGCCCACGGTGGCACGGTGCACTGGGCCCGGGATGCGAACGAGGCTAACCGGATAGCACTCGACCTGGTCCGGGCGACCGGAGCCAACGACGTCGTCAAGGTCAAGTCGATGGCGACCCAGGAGATCGGACTCAACGAAGCCCTCGCCGACGGCGGGGTAGCCGCCTGGGAGACCGACCTGGCCG
>JALYVG010000067.1 GCA_030853345.1 Actinomycetota bacterium
AGCTCCGACACTCACCTGCGGCACGGACCCAGCGCGCTGCGGGGCGACACGACGGCCTCGTCTACGAGCACGTTGCTCCGATCTCACGGGTCGTCCGGCCTGCCGGTGCTGGCACAACCGTCGCCGCGCCAATGATCTGGTGGTCGCGAGTGCCCTGCGGTTCGCCGTCGCCCCGTGCGAACCGCGGCAAGACTCCATACCCGTCGTTCGACGCGGAAAGCGCGCGCGTGAACCTGTGAGGCTGGAGTTCCGCCTCCGGACACCCACTGAGAGGCCGGCTCACCGTATGCGTGTCAGTCCAACTGGAGTCGTGCAAGCTCGGCGCGTGAGGAGACGCCAAGCTTGGTGAAGACGTTGCGGAGGTGGAAGTCGATCGTCCGCGGGCTCAGGAACAGTTGGCCCGCAACCTCGCGGTTAGAGAGGCCCTGGGCGACGAACCGAGACACCTGCAGTTCCTGGGCAGTCAGGCCGGCGACCTTGGGCGAATCGCGGCGCTGGGCCGTTTCGCCGGAGGCCCGTAGCTCTTGGGTCGCGCGCTCGGTCCACGGCGCAGCACCGAGGTCCTGGAAAGTTCCGAGGGCTGCTCTGAGGTGCACTCTGGCGTCAACCCGTCTGCGGGTGCGCCGCAGGTGTTTACCGTAGGCGAGCTCCGTCCTCGCCCGCGCGAAAGGGCGGCCTGACCCGTCGTGAAGTTCGAGCGCGCCCACGAACAGGTCATCTTTCGCGGCGGGCGCCGCAGCCATCGCGCGCCCGTGCGCGGCGACCGCGACCGCCCACCGCGTCCCGGTGCCTTCGGCGAAGAGGTCGAGGTCCTCGATCCACTTCCGGGCGGTGCCGTGGTCGTCGGCCCGTACGGCTGCCTCGATGCGGTCGAGGGCGGCTTCTCGTCGAACCAGGCCTGAGGTGATGTGGCGCAGGCGTGCGAGCGCAATGTCAGCCTGGCCCGCTGTGTGGATCCCAATGGCCCAATGGCGCAGGTCGGCGATGAGCCCGTCGAGAACACCGGTCGGGTGGGTGGCACTTGCCTCGGTCGCCTCTGCCAACAGTGCCCCAAAAGTGTCGTCACCGCGCATTGCAGCAAGCACGCACAACCAGGCCAGCGGGAAAGCGCTGAGACTCGGCTGTCCGGTCGCGAGTGCGATGCCGAGCGCCTCGGAGGAGCCGGCCTGTGCGGCAGTCCACTTGCCGGTGGCGACTTGGCTCATCGCGTTGCGCGCCAGCGCGTGCCAGACCGAAATCACGGCACCGGAGTGCCGGGCCCGGGTCAGTAGCAGTCCGTGGAAACGCTGCGCGGCAGCATCATCACCGATGTGGAGTCCGGCGATAGCGAGATTCGGTAGCACGATCTGATCTCCGAGGGAAAGCGCCTCGGGCATCTCGAACGCAGCTCGCAGAGCAGGGGTCGCGAGGGACCACTCCTCGCGCGCCACATGGGTGAGGCCGACCAGCAGGGTGGCAAGGCAGCGGGCTCGTGGGGTTGAGGCCGCAACGATGTCGCCCGCGAACTGTGCGGGGTCGAGACCGACGCCGGAGTCGCCTCCGAAGCAGGAGAGTTCGGTGGCGACCATAGCCAGCTCGCGGGCTCGATCAGCGTCGGTGGCAACCACCTGCCGTGCTGCGGTGAGGAGCATCTGGTGGGCTACCTGGACCGAGCCGGTGTTCCATTCGATGCGTGCCTGCAGGCTGGTGATGTCGGCTCGTAGGCGCTCGTCGACGACGTCGCGTTCAGCGGCCCGGGCCAGAGCGTTGGCGCGTGCGCCCTGGCCGCCCAGCCAGGCGCTCAGTGCCGCGCCGAACAACCGATGCGTGCGCGCCTCCGCGGTCGCGCTGAGCTCGGCGGCGCGTTCCCAGGCCGCGGATGCGGCTTCGTGCCCGCCGCGGAGCCGAGATCGTTCGGCGACCTGGTCGAGGGCCCCGGCCGCGTCGGCATCTGGGCCGTCGACGGATCCGGCCAGGTGCCACGCCCGCCGCTCGAGGTCAGATGAGTCCCTGAGTGCCTCGGCCAGGGCGCGATGCGCCGCTTGTCGGGTGGCGCTGGTGGCGGACCCGTACACCGCGGACCGGACGAGGGGATGCTGAAGCTCGACCCGTTGGCCCTGCACCGTGAGCAGCTTCGCCACCTCGAGGGTCTCGACGTCGGCCGGTCCGGCGCCTAGGATTGCCGCGCCTCGCAGGACCACGTCGAGTCGCCCGGAGTCGTCGGCCGCAGCCACCAGCAAGAACGTCTGGGCTGTGGCTGGCAGCTCGCGGCACCGGTCGACGTAGATGCGTTCGATGCCGCGCGTCAGCGGGAGATCTCGCGGCAGTGCCGACCGGCCCGTGAGCTGGTCCTGGGTCAGCGCCGTCGGCGTCTCCACGAGGGCGAGCGGGTTCCCGCCAGTCTGTTCCTTCAACCGCTCCGCTACCTCGAGGGGGACGGGTCGCCCGGCCTGCGCCGCGAGCAGGTTTCGGACTGCCTCCCGGTCCAGGCCCTCGATCCTCAGCTCGGAAAGATCGCTGGCGTCGAAGCGGCGTTCGTCGCCCTCGCGTGCCCCGAACACGAGCGCGATCCGGTCCGACTGCAGCCGTCGAGCCACGAAGAGCAGGGCAGCCGCGGACGCATCGTCGAGCCAGTGTGCGTCGTCGACCAGTCCCAGGACCGGGGTGGCTTGGGCAAGGTCCGAGAGGAGGCTCAACGCTGCGGTGAAAACCAGGAACCGGTCGCCGCCGTCACCCTGAATTTCTCCGAAGGCCGCGCGCAGTGCCTGTGCCTGAGGCTGGGGAAGGTCCGCTACACCCCGCATCACCGGCAGCAGGAACCGCTGCAGGGCAGCGAAGGCGAGCGGGGACTCGGATTCCACACCCTGGGCGCGCAGCACCTGCATTCCTGTGGCGTTGGCGGCGAGGTCTTCCAGGAGGGCTGATTTCCCCACCCCCGGTTGCCCCCGGACTACCAGGGCACTGCCCCGCTCGGCCCTGGCCTCCGCTATGAGTGCCGCCAAGGCCGTCTGCTCAGTTTCGCGCCCGTACAGCACGTTCGCATGCTAGGCCCACCCGGGCCGGACTCCTCCAGGCGATTGTCGGCCGGAACCTGGCGGTTTCACCGGCGCGAGATCACCCTCTCGCAGACGACGGTGGAGACATCAAAGACGTGTCTCCACCTATCAGAAGGACACAACCCATGAACGACACCGTCCCCCGCACCGCCTCCTCCGGTGAGGCGTTCTACGTCTCACACCACGGCCACAAGTTCGGCCCGTACTCCATCCCCGAGCTGCAGAACATGGCCCGGGCCGGGCAGCTCAAGCCTCATACCGAGGTGCACCGCACCACCGACGGGGAGCTGTTCCCCGCCCGCGACATCCCGTGGCTCTTCTCCGACAAGGACTGGGCGGTCGCGGTATTGCTCTCAGTGTTCCTGGGCGTCTTCGGCGTCGATCGCTTCTACCTCGGCCACATCTGGATCGGCCTCGCCAAGTTCTTCACAATCGGGGGCCTGGGCTTTTGGGCCCTGGCAGACATCGTCCTGATCGGCCTGAGGATGGTCCGCGACGCCGACGGGCGGCCACTGCGATGACGACGATGTCGCACCACCGCACAAGCCGGGCTCTCAGACACCGCAGATCAGCAGCAGTGGCGGCCGCCTCCCTCGCCCTCCTCATCGCGGCAGGGACCGTACTGACCGCTTGCGAGACCCGGCCCTTCGCTGACCCCGGCCCGACAAGGACCGTGCAACGACCCGTCGAGGGCGTCCATGCCGTCGACCTGGGGACCAGTGGCGACCTGACCATCACCACCGGCGCGACGCCGAAACTCGCCATCACCGCGGGCCGTACCACCCTGCGCTACCTGACCTCCACCCTCCAGGACGGCACCGTCGTCCTCGGCAGCCGTTCGGGACATCACACGAGCGGTGACATCCACTATGAGTTAACCCTGCCCACGCTCGACGGGGTAGTGATCGCAGGCTCCGGCAGTGCGCACGGCACCGTCGTCGTGGATGGCCCGTTCACCGTGATTGTGTCCGGATCCGGATCGGCCGCCCTCGACGGCCTGGCGGCGACCGCGGTCACCGTTCAACTCTCCGGCTCCGGCGACATCCACCTCGCCGGCTCCACAGACGCACAGTCCGTGGAGGTAGACGGGTCGGGGACCTACCTCGGCAGTGACCTCACCTCGCGTGCGAGCGATGTGCAGATTGATGGTTCGGGCAACGCCCACGTCAACGCCATCGGCCCGCTCGACGCACAGATCAACGGCAGCGGGAACATCTTCTACACCGGCACTCCTGTGCTCACCACGCACACCTCCGGCAACGGCACCATCAGTGCGGGCTGACACCGGGAACAAATCCAGGCACGGATTTCAGCGGCACACGCTGCGCGGAACGGACGTGGCGAGATCTCCGCTGCTCCCAACGTCTTCGCCCATGCCTGATCGCGCCGGGCAACCGCCCGCTCCGGTGCTCACTAGCTCCAAAGTCCGTCGACGGAGCCGGCGGAGGAGGCGGCCAGGACCAGCTGGCAGCGCCTCTCAGCCAACCGTGTCCACCGCACCGTGAGCTCCGCCCGGGCATCGGTCAGCGGCATCCGGTCCTCGAGGCCGTCGACGGTGAGCCAGCCGATCTCGAACCCGTCCAGCACCAGCGACCCATGACCCGGCGGGGCTGTATCCGCGAGCAACGTCGTCACGTCCAACGTTCTGCGCAGTCAGCCAACCGAAACCCGCCAACGATTCGCAACCCAAGTCCGGACGTCGCAAGCCCCAGCGCAAGGTATGTCCGGACATCGCAATCTTAGTCCGGACAGGACAAACGATGTCGGTTCCCGATGTAGCTGTCCATAGCCCCGCGTCGGGACGGTCGGTGGCCAGATTCAATGGTGCGCTCTGGCATTGTCGGTGCCGATCAACTTGGCCACTTCGCCTGCTGAGTGCTGTTGCGCATGAGGCACCCATCTGGGACACGACCTAAGCCCGAATCCACCGATGATCTTGGTGGGGTAAGCGCGCCGTAACGCCGAGATGCCCTTGTGCAGCAGGAGAATCAGAGCTGTCTAGGAACTGATTCTAGCTGTCACGAAGGGCATCTCGAAGATGCAACTATCTCCTGCCGTCCGGGCAGGGCGCGCACGGTTCGATGATCCGAATCTCGTGGCGGTCGGCGGGCTGGTCCCCGTGCTGGGACTTGCTGAGCGAGCGGGTCTGCGGGCACTGGCCGAGGAGCAGCTGACGGTGCCGACGGACAAGGGCGCGCACGCCGGGGCGAAGGTCGCCGCGCTGGTCGCTGGGATGGTCGCCGGCGCGGACAGCATCGAGGACATGAACCTGCTGCGCCACGGCGGCATGGCCCGGTTGTTCACCGGTATCTGTGCGCCCTCGACCTTGGGGTCGTTCCTGCGCAGCTTCGCGTTCGGGCACGTCCGCCAGCTCGACGCCGTCGCGGCCCGGCTGGTGGCCAGTCTGGTCACCCAGGCGCCGTTGCTTCGCGACGCGGCGCAGATCGCCTACCTCGATGTTGATGACACGATCCGGGCGACCTACGGCTATGCCAAGCAAGGCACCGGTTACGGCTACTCCGGGGTGAAGGGCCTGAACGCGCTGCTGGGTGCTCTGTCCACGCCGGCATCGGCTCCGGTGATCGTCGCGACCCGGCTGCGCAAGGGATCGGCGAACTCCGCGCGCGGCGCGGCCCGTCTGGTCGCCGACGCGCTGCGCACCAGCCGGGCGTGCGGCGCCAGCGGGTTGCTGATCGTGCGGGCCGACTCGGCGTTCTACGGCCGCGACGTAGTCGCCGCCATCGGCCGGGCGAAGGCGCGGTTCTCGATCACCGCCCGCCAGGACGTCGCGGTGAAGCGGGCGATCGCCGCGATCGGCGAGGATGCGTGGACGACGATCCGCTACCCGAACGCGGTCTTCGATGAGCAGCTGCAGCAGTGGGTCAGCGACGCCGAGATCGCCGAAGTGCCGTTCACCGCGTTCGCCTCACGAGGCAACCACGCGGTATCGGCACGGTTGATTGTGCGCCGCGTCCGCGACCAGAACCCCGACCACCTCGTGGCCGACGACCAGGGCGAACTGTTCCCGGCCTGGCGCCACCACGCCGTGTTCACCGACTCGCCCCTGACCCTCGTGCAGGCCGAGGCCGACCACCGCCGGCACGCGATCATCGAACAGGTCATCGCCGACCTGAAGAACGGGCCGCTGGCCCACCTGCCCTCCGGGCGGTTCAACGCCAACGGCGCCTGGCTCGTCCTGGCCGCGATGGCGTTCAACCTCACCCGCGCCGCCGGCGCGCTCGCGTCGCTGTTCCACGCCAGAGCCACCACGGCCACCATCCGCCGGCAGCTGATCAACGTCCCCGCCCGCCCGGTCCGCTCCGCCCGCCGCGTCCATCTCCGGCTACCGAGGAGCTGGCCCTGGGCCGACGCCTGGCTCGACCTGTTCACCGCCGCACTCGGGACACCACCCGCAGCCGCCGCCTGATCACCCGGCCCAACGGCCACGACCAAGGAACAGTGGAAAGTCCGGGCAGACCGGGAACGCGCTCATGCCCGCAACGCGTTCAACCCAACCGAGATCAACAGAACTCAGCGGCAATTCGCTTCGGTGCATCCGGGCTAAGGGCGGCTCCTACGGGACGGTCTCGCTCTTACGCTTTTGGGACGCCAGGACGCCGTGGTTGCGCCCGCTCAGGGTTCGTCATACGGGATGGGCCGACATTCGGCAGGCCGCGAAATGTCGACCGGACGAGTAGCCGATGCGAGTGCTGCTGGTTCGGCGCCGCGGCGGTAAACGCGTGGTATCGCGATTCGATGCGTGCGTACGTTGAGGCGCACGAACCGCTGCGACCGCTCAGCCACACGCCCGCCGGTAGCGACCGCATCTTCGCGCCATTCCAACGACTCAACAACCGAACATCTCACGGCGGTTTCGGACTCGGCTTGGCCATCGTCGAGTCCATCGCAGCCATCCACGGCGGCACCGCCACCGCCCGTCCCCGAAATAACGGCGGACTCACCATCACCGTCACGATTCCCGCAGTCCCTGACTCAGCCCAAGACTCCGAAGGTCACACAACCGAACGACCAGCGTCGTCCACATAGCCTGGCGTAATCGCGTTCCGCAAGCGGAACGGCCTACGGCGACCGTGGGCACCCAACGACTGGTGACGACGCGATGATCGGGTCGTCGCACAAGCGGATCCCATCCGGGCACGGGCCCGGCCCTCGGGCGTCCATGGGACGAGTGTGATCATCGGGTGTTCGCCCGCGTCGGAGCCCTGCGGCGTGCCAACGACGTTCCTCTAACGGCATCGCTCGGACCGTTGAATGACCGGACGAACCCGGTTTTCGGCGCAGTTCGACCCCTCCGGCGTCGCCAGTGTTAGTGCCGACAGGAGCAGATGCGAGCGCTTCAGGATTCCGACCGCCGGTCTGACTGGCGTGCGGGCTGCCAGGTGGATGTCTCAGCGGACCCTCACCCGTCGGTCCGCCGCTCGCCGGCCTGCATGCTCGCCGACATCGCTGCGCCGAGATGGTCTAGTTAATGGCGCTGGGGTGCGGGAGTGTTGAGGCCATGGATTCAGCCGCTGAGCTTCGTCGTCTGGTCAACGGGTTCCAGGTCTCGCAGGCCCTGCACGTGGCGGCGGTGCTGGGGATCTCGGACGCCCTGGCAGACGGACCGTGCACGGTGCAGGAGCTGGCGACCGCGGTCGGGGCGCACAAGCGATCGCTGCATCGGTTGCTGCGCGCGTTGGTGTCGATCGGTGTGTACAGCCGCGATGAGCAGGGGCGTTTCGCCAACACCGAGCTCGGTCAGGCCCTGCGATCCGACGCACCTGGTTCGGTGGCCGGCTGGGCCGCGCTGGTCGGGCGACCGTACTTCTTCCAGGCATGGGCCGGGCTGCTCGACAGCGTGCGCACCGGTGAGAACGCTTTTGCCACGCAGCACGGCGAGTCGATCTGGGCCTATCGCGTGCAGCGCCCCGACGAACTCGCCATCTTCGACCGGGCGATGACAGCCCTCTCGCTCGCCGTGGCCGCCGCGGTCGCCGGCGCCTACGACTTCGCCCCGTTCAGCACCGTCGTTGACGTGGGCGGCGGGCACGGCGGGCTACTCACGGCGATCCTCACCCGCTATCCGTCGCTGCGGGGAGTGCTGTTCGACCAGCCCGACGTCGTCGGGGGCGCCACCGCGCTCCTCGAGCGTGCGGGGGTCATCGACCGTTGTCAGCTCGTCGGGGGCGACTTTTTCCGCGCACTACCCGACATCGCTTCTGACACACCGGCCGCTGTGGTGCTCAAGGCCGTCATCCATGATTGGCCCGACGCTGAATCGATCGCGATCCTGGGCGCCTGTCACCGCGCCATGGCCGGCTCCGGGAAGCTACTGCTCATCGAACAGCTCCTCGACGACGGTCCAGATCCGAGCCGGACAGCGTTTTCCGACCTGAACATGCTCGTCGCCCCCGGCGGTCAGGAACGCACCACCGACGAGTACCGCGCCCTGCTCGCCCACGCCGGATTCCGGCTCGAAAGGGCCATACCCACCAACACCATCGTGTTCGTTCTCGAAGCCACACCAACCTGACAGTTGACCATCACCGATAGCGGATCCCGTGCGGGCAGCCGCCGCTGGGGCGCGTCATGCGGGAGAACCAATATCGGCCCCCGAATCGCCGAGCGCAGGCGCTTGATCGCGCCCGCCAAGGTTCGGCTCGCGGAGTACTGCTTCGGCCGGGGTGTGCGACGGATTCTCGGCGGCTGGAAACGGCGGCAGACAACCTGGTGCGCTTCAGGTTGTTTGCCCGGCCCCCCCGGGCCTGGATCGACCGGTGGAGGGGCTCCGATCGTGGGTCCGTCGTGGACCTTACGCGATGCCGGCCCCGCCCTGAGTCACAACGTTGCCTGCCGCGTTCGTCGGGTTATGCCGTCGGTTCGATTGACGGTGCGACAGCCGTGGCCACGGTGATCCGGAATTTGTTCTCCAGGCGGTAGGAGCCGTCGCCGAGGCGGAACGGCGCGGCGGCGTCGATGATCGCCTGCCGGGTCTGTTCGCGCCGTGCGGGTGGCGGGTCGGCGTCGGCGAGGAAGGCCGCCTCGAGAATGTCCTGGTCGGCTGCGAGGAAGGGCGCAGGGATGCGTGCGGTGTCGAGGGGGCGGAATCCCGCCGTAGCCAGGAGGCCATCGAGGCCACCGCGCCGGGCGAGCGGTCGTAGCGGTGGCGTCGGTGGGATGCCGTGGGTGGCGGCGTGGACGGCGGCTTCGATGAGGTTGATCTGGTTGTGTCGGGGCGGGCTCCAGGAGCAGATCGCCAGCCGTCCGCCGGGCCGCAACACCCGCCTGGCTTCGCTCAGCGCTCGCGCTGGCGTCTCGGCGAACTGGAGCACGTTGAAGGCAGTGGCCGCGTCGAAGGCGGCGTTTGGCCAGGGCAGTGCGTCCATCGATCCGACGCGCAGGTCGGCTCTTGGTGCGCGCGTGCGGGCGAGCACGATCATGGCCGGGTCCAGGTCCAGGTCGAGGCCGCTGGCCTGCGCGCCACGCTCGATGGCCAGCGCACAGAAGTCGCCCGGCCCGCAGCCGATGTCGAGCAGCACGATGCCTCGTGCGAGGTCGAGCGCGCCGGCGACGGCGGCCCGTGCCGGCGCGGCCAGACTCGTCCAGAACCGGGCGTAGGCGCCCGCGTCCATGCGCCAGGTCATGCCCAGGCGGCGCGGGCTTGGCGGAGGATGTGGGGGCGCCTGGGCGGCCGGGGGCCGCGCTGGGCGAGATGACGAGTCAGCGGGCGACATCGCCGGCCGCCTGCACGAGGTGATCGACGATGTGCTGGATGCGGGTCTCGTCCGGCAGAGGCAGTCCGGTCACGGCCGCCAGGTACAGGCCGTCACCAACCAGGCGGATGATGTCGGCCAGCACCGGGTCAGGCACCGCGGCGCGCAGGTGAGCTGACCAGACCTCAAACACCTCCGTCACTGTGGCGCGGGCAGCTGGCGACACCTCGGTGCTGCCCGAATGCACGGCGGCAAACGCCGCCCAATAGTTTCGGGCCTCGTCGGCCGTCGGGCAGGAGGTTTCCAGGAACGCGCGCACCGCGCCGAGCGAGTCCACGCGGGCAAGATTCGCCGCGGTGTCGGCCCGCAACCGCTCGGTCAGCGCGTCGAACAACGCAGACTTCGACGGGAAGTGATACAGCAGGCCGCCCTTGGAGACCCCGGCCCGCGCGGCCACCGCGTCCAAGGTGGCCGAGGCCACCCCCTCCTGCGCGATCTGATCCCGCAGCGCGTCGACGATACGGATTCGCGCCGACGGCGGACTAGGACGAGCGCGAGACGATCGGGCGTCAGCCGCCGCAGGGGGCACGGGCTGACCACCGACGCTGACCGGCGCCACCTCCGGGGTGGGGGCTTGTCGTTTTCTGCTCACGTCGCTACTGTACCGGCTGGACGGTATAGTACCAAGGAAGGACGAGGAGATGACGAGCGAGTTCGCGGACGCGGCGACACTGGCTGCGCAGATCGCATCCGGGCAGGTGTCGGCCCGCGCGGCCCTCGACGACGTGATGGGGCGCATCGACTCCGACCTGGCAGGCAGCGAGCCGGCCCTCAACGCGGTTGTCGTCACCCGAGCGGACGCGGCCCGCAGAGAAGCCGATGCGATCGACGACGCCCGCGCGCGAGGCGAGCGGCTCGGCCCGCTGGCCGGTGTGCCGGTGACGGTCAAAGAGGCGTTCGACGTGGCGGGCTTGCCCACGACCTGGGGGCTCTCGGTCTTCACCGGGCACCGGGCCACAACCGACGCCGAGGTCGTGAACCGTCTGCGTGCCGCGGGCGCGATCATCGTGGGCAAGACGAATGTCGCCAGCATGCTCGCCGACTTCGCGCAGACCGACAACGAGGTCTACGGCCGCACCCTCAACCCGCACGACCGCGGCCGCTCGCCCGGCGGCTCGTCGGGCGGCGCCGCCGCCGTCGCCGCCGGGCATTCCTACCTTGACGTCGGGTCGGACCTGGCCGGCTCCATCCGGGTTCCCGCCGCCTGGTGCGGGGTGTACGGGCTCAAGGCGAGCGCCGGGGCGATACCGACCCGCGGCTTCCAGCCCCCCGGACCCCCGGCGGCCGCACACCCGCTCAGCGACATGCTGGCCCTGGGACCGTTCGCCCGGTCGGCGAACGACTTGCTGCTCGCCCATACCGTGCTCAGCCGGCCCGCATCGCCGCAGCCGGGCACACCGGTGCGCGGGCTGGCGGGCTGCCGTGTCGGGGTCGTGCTCGACGACGCTGCGTGCCCGACCGACCCGGCCACTGCGGCCGCGTTGTCGGACCTCATCGACGCCCTCGCCGCGCGCGGCGCCGCAGTGCGTCACGGCTGGCCCGAGGGGGTCGACCCGGCCAAGGACGGGCAGGCCTTCGGCGCGCTCGTCAACGCCTACCTCGCCTTCGCCGACCCCGAGCAACCCGACCCCGCACCGCAGGACTACGCAGATGCGCTGCAGAGGAAACGATCCACCGCGGCGGCGTGGCAGGCCCACTTCGCCGAGACGGACATCTTCCTCATGCCCGCCGTAGTGACTACCGCCATCACCCACGACACCCGGCCCTTCGATCAACGCCACATCACCATCGCCGGCGAACAACGCACCTACCTCGACCTCGCCCACTGGATCGCACCCGCGTCCCTGCCCGGGCTGCCCGCCGTGACCACACCGATCGGCCTCGACCACAGCGGGCTCCCGATCGGAATGCAGGTCCTCGCCGCCCGCGACCACGACCCCCAGGCGATCCACTTCGCCGAACTGTGTGCACGGATCACTCGATGAGCGACACCGATCAGCGACACCCGTGCTCGCGCGTGCAGCGGCCACGATCGCAAGCCCGAAGATCGGCTCGCGCCACGACGCAAATACGCAGTAGATGTCGAAGCCGAAACGATCTTCACGAAGCACTTGACACCAAAGAGGCCTCGATATCGAGCAGGGTGTTTGGCGATCGCGGCGCGCATATGAGTCGTTAGGCGACGGTGGCAGCATCCGCTCATGGCCAAATAGGTGATAGCCCGATGAGGCCCGAGCAGGCGCGGAGGTGATCGATAAGCGCAGGGTTCAAGCCGTGGCGAGCGTGACGCGGCCTTCGGGTGCGTCGGCGGGCCCTTTGACTTTGTGGGTGATCGCGGTGAAGCCGGCGGGGGCGGCTAGCTGAGTCAGTTCGTCTTCGGTCTCATAGAGCCGATGTCCTGCTGGTGGGAAGCGCTTCTGGGCCAGTGCGGGCATGTTCTGCCTGAGCTGGTAGCCCAGAGCCAGGACCCCGCCCGGTCGTAGGTGGCTGCGGATGAGTGACATCTCTGCGGCAGGATCACGCCAGAAGTAGATGACATGGTTTGCCGTTACGAGATCAGCCGGTTGGCTCTCCCTGAGGGCTGACGTATCGCCTTCGATGAGGGTTAACCGTCCGGCTGCGATCGCGGCCCGGTTGCGCGCGCGGCTTTGAGAGAGCATGACCGATGAGAGGTCAACGCCCCATACGTGGGCTTGCTCGAATTCGGAAAGCAACACCTCGAGACCGATACCCGGCCCGGGACCGAGTTCAGCCACGCGCAAGGCCGGACCATCGGCGTAGCTCTTGGCCTGTTGGACTACCCAGCGGCTCAGGTCTGCGTTGCCCTTGGCCATGCCGCGGCCGACGACTGCACCCAACAGGCCGCGGGGATGCCCAAATTGTTGCGCGAGACCCATCCCCAGATTATGGCGCTGAGGGGCCAGCGTTCCAATCCTTTGCGAAGGCGAGCCGCCCACCCAACACGCGCGCTCACGCCGCAGACAGAGCGCGCTAGCCGTCTGCGCGCTCGTATTCAGAATGGAGGGCGCGTATGAGTCCCTTCCGGGGACTCATCGCCGCGTACTAGTCCGCATCGGTGGGCTAACCGGCTGAGAATCTAGCGACCGTGAGGTCTGTGCACTTTCGGGACGATCATCACTGGGAAACGGGACATTGAATCCCCGATTCTGGTGTCACACCCGGCGACGCACGCCGGCTCAGCCAGGGAGCACACCTTGTCCGCTACCACCATCATCGAGACCAGGCCCGCGACGAGGCGCGTCGCGACGTACCGCAACACGATCTTCGTCGTACTTGTTGCGATCATCGAGTTGACGGCAATGAGTCAAGCCCATCACCACTACGCCCCCAAGGACGCCGGCGGCTGGCGCGAGCTGCCCTACTACGCGGTCACCGGAGTGCTCGCCTACGGGGTCATCTGCCTCGGACTGCTCCGCGTGCGCCGCAGCGGCAACCCGGCCCGCATGAGTCTGGTCTTCGGGGTGCTCTCGGCGCTGCTGCTGCCGCTCTACTTCACCGTCCTGCCGCTGTCCTTCGCCGGAACCAGCCTGCTGCTCGCCCGGGATGCCCAGTCCGGCCGACTGGCTCGGGCTAGCCGCGTGCTCGCCGTCCTGAGCGCGCTGGTCATCGTCGCATTCCTGGTGATGCGCCTTTTCGGGGGCACCTGGAATCTTGGCGGCTGATGACAGGCCCTCGTACGGCCTGCACACTGCTGACGTGACGAGCGCATCGGTCGAGCCGGTCGCCCTCGCCGGACAAATCACTGTCCCGAGGGTCGGCCGGCTCGGCCCGTTCCTATTGACCGCTACCGCGATCGTGGCCCTCGGCGCAGCGATAGCTCTCGCGGCCGGTTCACCCGGCTGGTCGATCCACCGCGACGACTATGTCTGGTTCGCCAGCTGGCTGCTGTGGTGCCCGGCCGGGGTCTTCATCGCCCGTGACGACCGCGGCCGGCGTTACGGGCTGCTGCTCGCCGCACTAGGTGCATCGATCGAAGTCGGCGCCCTGATGGGCTCGCTCGCGCACCGCTGGCTCCTCAATGGCGGACCGCACACCCTCGGACTCAGCGCATCGATCCTGCAACGGGCGTTCTCCGACCTTCCCGTCTTCTTCCTCGCATTCGGCCTGCTGATCTTTCCGGACGGGCACACACCCTCGCGCCGCTGGCGCCCCGTGGCCCTCGCCGCGGCGATAACACCCACCGTGACCCTGCTTGCCGACCTCACCCGCACCGGCACCGTCGACACCGACCTGCCGATCGCGAATCCCCTGGCGCTGCGTCGGCTGGCCGGACTGATCACCGCGCTGGCCGATGTCTCAACCATCGTGCTGCTCGGGTTGCTCGTCGTGGGGCTGATGTCGGTCATTGTGCGCTGGCGCAGTGGAGTGGGTGCTGAGCGGGCGGCTGCGGCCGTCTTCGCTGTCGGCGCTTGCTTTGTGGTCGCCCTCTTGATCAGCGCGTCGGTCGCGGCGGAACTCGGTTGGGCTCCGGGCCACGTCACCACCACGATCTCACTCGCCCTGCTGATCAGCCTTATCCCGGTGACCGCGGCCGCGTCGATGGTTCGCCGCATTCGGTACGGGGCCGAAGCGATCCTGAACCGCAGCATCACCTATCTGGTGATCGCGGTCATCGTCGTCGCCGGCTACGCCGCATCGGTGACGTTGCTGGGCCGGATCTTCGAGAGCAAATCAGCGTTCGGGGTATCACTGATCGCGACCGGGGTCATAGCGGTCGCGCTCGGCCCGCTCAAGCTCGCCGTTCAGCGCGGCGTCGAGCGGGCGCTGCTCGGGCAGCGCAACAACCCGTACGCCGCACTGAGCACTCTCGGCGGCCGGATCAGCGAAACCCCCACGCCCCACGATGCGCTTGATGCCGCGACCCGAACGGTCGCCGAGACGCTCAAAGCGCCGTACGTGGCGTTGAGCGTGCGCGCCGGCGACGGCGAGGCCGTGGTATCGGAATACGGCCGGGCGGCCCGACTGGTGCTCGATGTGCCGCTCATCCACGCCGGCGAGACGGTGGGCACGCTGCGGCTGGCGGGACGGTCGCTGAACGAGCGGTTCAACGCCGCGGACCAGCGGCTCTTGGGCGACTTCGCCGGCCGGATCGCCGGCACCGTCGCCGTCGTGCAGCTGACGGAAGCATTGCGCCAGTCGCGGGCCGATCTGGTGCGAGCCCGCGAAGAAGAACGCCGCCGGATCCGCCGTGAACTTCACGACGGTGTTGGGCCGGTGCTCGCCTCGGCCGCCCTGGCGCTGGGTCGCGCTCAACGACAGTTCGACGCCACGGACCGGCGCCACGACTCGCTCCGGGAAGCCGGTGACGAAGTCCGGCAAACCATCGGCGACATTCGTGAACTGGTGCACGACCTGCGCCCGCCCGCGCTCGACGAGCTCGGCTTGGCCGCGGCTGTCCGCCAGCGCGCCGCCACCCTCAACGACCCATTCGCAACAACGGTGATGTGCGAGGCGCCGCCGTCACTTGGCGCGCTACCAGCGGCCGTCGAGGTCGCCGGCTACCGGATCGCGGCCGAGGCCATGACCAACGCGGTCCGGCATGCCCACGCGTCCCACTGCACGGTCACGCTCTCGATCACGGAAGACATGCTCACCGTCACAGTCACCGACGACGGCGACGGCATCCGGCCCGGCACACCAACGGGTGTCGGCATCTCATCAATGCGCGAGCGAGCCGCCGAACTCGGCGGCACATTCAGCATTTGCACCGCTGCAGATCAGACCGAGGTCACTGCGTGCCTACCGATCACCTAGACCTGCCACATATCCGAGTCCTCATCGCTGATGACCATCCACTGTTCCGCAAAGGCCTACAAACGACCCTGAACGAACTCGATGGCGTGACCGTCGTCGGTGCCGTCGCCGACGGCGAATCCGCAATCACGCAGGCGCTCGAACTACGTCCCGATGTGGTCCTCATGGACCTCGGCATGCGCGGCATCGGGGGCATTGCCGCCACCGCGGCCATTGTTGCCGCCGGCCTCGGCACCGCAGTCCTGGTGCTAACCATGTCGGACGACCCCGACGCACTCACCGCCGCCATCGCCGCCGGCGCTCGCGGATACCTACTCAAAGGAGCCGACGAAGCAACCATCTCCCGGGCACTCGCCTCAATCGCCGCCGGCGAAGTCGTCTTCGGAACCAGCGTCGGTGACCGCATCCTCGACGCACTGACCAGCCGCCAACGCCTTACTCCGCCACTGCCCGAACTGACCAACCGCGACCGAGAAATACTCGACCTCGTCGCCCAAGGCCTGGGCAACATCGCCATCGCCCGCCGGCTCTCCCTCAGCGACAAAACCGTCCGCAACCAGGTATCCGCCATCCTCACCAAACTCGGCGCACGCGACCGTGCCGAAGCCATAGCCCGAGCCCGCGCCGCCGGCCTCGGAACCTGAGACGGCAAACCCTGAGCCGGTAGAACGGCAGAGCGCTTGCCTGCGACCAGACATCGCATCAACAACGCCGGAATCTCCCGCTAGTAACGAAGCGTCCCCCACGGTGTATGCGTCGAGTCCGCCACCCGCAGCACCGTGCCCTCATCGACATCGGCAATATCCATCCAGCGACGCAGACGCGACTCGCTGATCTGCAGATCCTTCGCGGTCGCCGCGACCGGCTTCTCCCGCAACGGGGCCAACTCGACAGCGCGCCGGCGGAACTCAGGTGAGCGTGCGGCCTGGCATTCCTGAACTCCTCTCCGAGACGATCATCGCCTGAGAACGAGTCAACTGAACCCGGGGCAGTCCCTTTCGTCACCGCACGGCATGTGGCCGCCGCGGTGCTGAAGGATTGGGAGGATACGAAGCACGACCCCGACTGGACGCATAGAGCGGTTCCTGGCGCCCTCTACATGCCAGGTCCGTACCTGATCCAAATCAAAGCGCTGGACTTGCTCGTAGAGGACGACAGCGCCGCCCCGGATCTTGCCTACGGGCAACTCCTGCTGCCGGCCGGTCCGAACGGGGAGCTGCAGGGGATTGACTTCCATGCCGGAGCCCGCTGGCGAGGTCATGATCGCTGATGACTCTCAGCTGGTCTTCGATGGTCTCGCGTGTTCGGTGGCGAGTTCACCGTCGGTACGCTGGAGATTGCGGCGCGCGGCTTTCTGTCCATTTCGCCCCACTTGATTGCCACGCAGGCCAAACTCGTCATGAACGATCTCGACGTTCGGGGGTCTCTCAACGTTAAGACAACGCTCAGGACGAAGACAGCGGACTCTTTCGCATCGACGGGCTGAAGCTTCGCTCGACCGGCTCCCTTTGGATCTATATTCGCGCTTGCCGGGTAGGAGGGCGAATTCTTGACCGCGTCGGTCACCTTCGACGACGGATAGCTGTGTGTCCTGAAGGAGAAGGTCACACGCCTGGCAGATGGAGTGCTGCTCGAGCGGCCGCGGTCAAACCGCCCACTCGCACGCCGTAAATCGGTGACGTCGGTGGTCATCCCCGCGATGATGGCCGACGTGAACGAGGTCGAGGTCGTTATTGCCCATGACGAGCGCGCGACGCTGCGCGTCGGCGACGTGTTCCTAAAGATCGACGGTGATCAGACGCGCACCGACGTCGAGGTCGAGGCGATGGCGCTGGCGCCGGTCCCCACCCCGGAGATCCTGTGGCGAAAGCCGCCCGTGCTCGCGCTCGCCGCCCTCCCGGGGACGGCACTCGGCCACCTCGGCGAGCCGTCGACCGCGTCGCCGGCGGCGTGGGCCGCGGCGGGTGCCGCCCTCAGGGCACTTCACGACGCGCCGCTGCCGCCATGGCCCGGTCGGGGGGTCGACGTGCTGGCATCGCACCTCGCCGGCGAGTGCGAGTGGCTCGTCGCCAACGACGTCCTTCCCGCCGACGTGGTCACACGCAACCGCCGGCTCGCCGAGACTGCGCTCCGGCCGTGGACACCGGTGTTCGTCCACGGCGACCTGCAGGTCGACCACATCTTCATCGCCGGTGACGAGGTCACCGGCGTCATCGACTGGTCCGAGGCGTCCCCAGGCGACGCGCTCTCCGACCTCGCCACTCTCACGCTCGGACACCAGGAGCACCTCGGCGACGTCCTCGCCGGCTACGGCACCGACGTCGACCGCGACCTCATCCGCGCGTGGTGGTCGTTGCGATGCCTTTCCAACGTCCGCTGGCTGGTCGAGCACGGCTTCGGGCCGCCCGAGGAGTATCCCGAGGTCGCCGTGCTGCGATCCCTGCCGTGAGCCTGCACGAGCCCGACAGCTACGAGTGCCGTTCAGCAACACTGAGCGCATAGCATGACGGCATAGCGTCATGCTCATGCCGCTGTCCGAGCGCGATAGCCGTCGATAGCGAGCACATTGCGCCGCAAACGTCAGGTGCGCATATCAATCGCTTGGGATGAGCAACGCCACTTTTACACATGGCGGCGTATCACCGAGCACGTCACCGAGTGGGTGCTGCGGAATGGGAAGGCCGGCCCGCGGATGCCTCTCCACCGCGCCCCGAGATGTCACGGAGGGGGCATCGCTTCCACCTTCAGGATAGGGCGCGGGTGGGGGCTTGCGGCAAGGCCCGGGTGGTGCGGCAGACTCGCGCGTCCACACAGGTAGCCAGAAGGGGTTCAAGTGTCCAGACCGCTCGATGAGGGTCCGTTCTTCCATGGCACGATCGCGGATCTGAGGGTGGATGAGTACCTCACGGCCGGTCGCCCATCGAACTACCGTCCCGCGATCGTGATGAACCACATCTACTTCACCGCTCTTGTTGATGGAGCTGGCCTCGCTGCGGAGATCGCTGCAGAACTCGCAGAGGTTGAAGCGATTCCGAGGGTGTATGCAGTAGAGCCAACCGGGGCGTTCGAGAACGACCCAAACGTGACTGACAAGAAGTTCCCCGGTAACCCCACTCGGTCGTACCGCAGTAGCGCCCCACTGCGGATCGTCAGCGAGATCACCGAGTGGACGCGACTGACACCCGAACAGCTGCAGACATGGCGGGAGCGGTTGTCGGCGCTTCTCTCGAGCGAGCGTGGCGAGATCATCAATTGAGTCAGAACGACCCTAGCCGTCGGCAGAGAGCCCCCGGTGGACGACGATGCGCCATATCGACGCCATGGTGACTGGCAGGCGCGGCAGCCGAGGTACGCATAGTCGTTTGGAGCATGATCATGGTGCCCGGCGCGCTCTTGAGGCCGCTCGCGTAGATGACGACCTCGCCGGGCTGTAGCTGCCTGTCTGGCCACCCACTTCTCGATCCGCCAGGTCAGGACTCGTGTCGCTGGTGGACAAGTCCATCCTCGGACACGAAAAGTTTGCCTCAGTTTTACATTGTCTCCGAGCCTGGCCACGGCCATCTAGAGCAGGGCGCTGCGGCGTCGCCTCGTCGGCGCCGGGTCGCGTCTCATGGCTTGGTTCACCGTGTCCTGTGCGTCGGTGTCGGCCTGATGCAGCTGTTTATCGTCGACGATCACGACGGAGTCGGGATCCGCTTGGAGTTTCTGCATTAGACCGCGAGATTGGGTGCGGCGGATCGCTGAGGCGACGACTGTCGCGGCCTTCAGCGTGTCGCTCTCGGGCGGGTCGTCTGGTTTGGTGAGGCCGGAAATGACGGTCCCATAGAGCGATACCCATGCATAGATCAGGACGAGGACGATCGCGGCGATCGCGATGTACTTGGCGTTGGCAGACAGCCAGGGGACGTCGAGGTCTTGAGCGGTTCGGCCCATCACCCAGAGGGCGCCAAGGGCTGCGCTGATAGAGACGGCTGCGGCCAGGAACAGGCCGACGATGGTAATTGTGCCGTCGGGGGGTTGAAAGATACCGAGCACGAGCGGTGCGGCGGCAATGAGGGCCACGGCGATCGCTGCGCCGACGATTCCGAGGCGCACTTTGGAATCGGCGTCGGCACCAAGCAGCGCCTTTGCGACATCGGTGGAACCGACGATACCGGTGAGCAGGCCGGCTCCGGCGGTGATGTTGTTCAGCCAACTGTCGGAGAAGCTCCAGGCGGAGTCGAGGTAGGGAAGCTTCCCCAAGGTTCCCTCGGCCGTGACCCTTTCGCCGCCCGCCGCGTTCTTGTTGTTGCGGCCGGAGACGACCAGGCCGAGAACAAGGCCGATCAGCCCCAGCGCGACGAGAGCGATAGGAAAGGCGCGGAGTTGTTTCCAGTCCACGGGTGTCGTGGTGGGTCTTTTCGCGGTCACCACAAGAGCCTGCGGTTGGACGGTGGTCCCGATTGCTGTAGCGGTGATCGTGAAGCTTAAGCCGTCCTTGACCGCGCAACTGTCCGGCACCGCGACCTTGACCGTGTCGTGTTGCGACGCCGGAAGCGTCACCGGGGTGGGCGTAAGGGTGCAGTCCTTCGCCACTGATACGCCCGGATTTACGGCCAGTTGAAGTACGGAGCGCGTCAGGTTCGTCAGGCCGACCTGGACCGTCCAGCCATTTGCGGCGTCTGCGAGATCAGGAGATGGGTCATCCAAAGCAGCGAGCGCCGCGTCAAGCGGCGCGAGCGCGGGTAGGGCTCGGTCCTGCACCGTTGGCGTTGCCCCGTTCGCCGCACCAGCGGCGAATAGGCCCACCGCAGCTAGCTCAGCGATGAAAGCAGCAATGACACTGACAGTTCGGCGCATGCTGTACCCCCCAACGATTGGCACCGTACGCCCTGCCGCGTCACAGGAGGGGGATGCCGAGGACGTGCCTCGCGCGGCTCAGATCAAGAGGCCGATCGACGTGGCTACCTGCGACCATGGCCGCCACCGCGCAAGGCCGCCGTCTCCTTCACACGGTCCTGCACGGCACCTGAGCCGTCAGCGTCGCTCGGGGTGTCTTCGCCTGAATCGGGGCGACGGATCCCGTCGCCGACACCGACTACTTCGCTGCCGCCGGGAGCTGACGGCACTCTCCGACGGATCAGCTCGCGACGAGCACTACCAGCGTCTCCGGGCGGACCCCGTCGTACTTCATCGCCTCGGCGCCGGCGTCGCTCGTCATGATGGCCTGGAACGCATCCATGTCGGCGACGTCCATGCTCAGCCCGACCCGGTTGGGGTCCGACGGGTCGACGAACGTGCAGATGTCCTTCGCGACCGACCCGAA
>JALYVG010000110.1 GCA_030853345.1 Actinomycetota bacterium
CGATCGTCGCCTCGATGAGGCCTGGCATCAAGAGCAATTCATTCTCGACGTCGTGCCCGGTGAACCCGAGGACTTCTCCCTCGCGGCCGGGGACAACCTGCACTTCGTCACCCGTTCACCAATCTGCGCCGTCACTGACACCAAGTACCCCGAACCCACCGGCGCGCCATGAGGGCCGCGGTCGTCACTGATTTCCACGCCGGCCTGCAAATCTAGGAGCTACCTATCCCGGCACCCGGGCCCGGGTCGGGTTCTGGTGCGGATGGAGACCAGCTGGCTGTGCCACAGCGACATCCACGCCGTGCACGGTGACGACGGACCAGGGCGGCGTCGACGTCGGGGCCATGCGGGCGCCAAGGTTCTCCCGACCGAGTACGCGCGCTCGGCTCGGGCTGGACCCACACAGTTCGCAGCCACCGATCTTCGACCTGCGCGGCTCGATCACTGCCCCGACCCGTGTGGTCGTACGCGGCCCGAGCGATCTCCAGAGAACTCGGCGCAATGGTCTGGCCGCCCAGCCGCTCCTGATCGAATACCCATACGGCAGAACCGCTCGCGCCACCGAACTCCGTAGTCACTTCCGGAACGTCGGCAGCGCACTCCACTTCGGTGAATGCGGTTTCTCGCGGCAGGTCCCGGTGCTCTCGAGTGGGCAATAATCGGAGGACCCTGACGCACCTGGATTGCATTCCGAGAAGTCATTACGTAGTCCGGAAACGGGTGTACGTTGGGCCGGTCGGGCAGGGGTTTGATCCGCGTGCTCGACGTCCTCGAACGGCGTTTCGGCAGCGAGCCGCCGCCTCTCGGCCGGTTGCACCTGCGCCCCGCCTCATCGTCGAGGCGGGGCACTATGCGATCAGCACCAAGGAGCATGTCATGGCGAAATACCTGATCAAAGCCTCCTACAACGTCGAAGGCGTCAAAGGCGTCATGAAGGCCGGCGGCACCAGTCGCGTCGAGGCGGTGAAGAAGGCGATCAGCGGTGTCGGCGGAACGGTGGAGTCCTTCTACTTCGCGTTCGGTGGCGCCGACGTCTACGTCACCGTCGATGCCCCCAGCAACCTTGCGGCGGCAGCGATGGCCACCGCCGTCAGCTCATCGGGAGCCATCGCCCGGTACGAGACTGTCGTCCTCCTGTCGCCCGATGAGATCGACGAGGCGATGAAGATGGCTGTCAGCTACGCCCCCCCTGGCTCCTAGGGCAAAGGACAGCGGCAGCGCAGCGCGACGGGTCTTGGGCACCAGCTCATCGGAAGCTGAAATTCACAGGCTGCGGGCTAGCGATCGAAGCCGCCCCGGGTCGGTCCGTCGTGACCGACCCCGTTGGTGACGTAGAGGCTGCTGACCTCGTGCAGGCCCTGGGCCAGCGCGGGATCTTGTCGCTCGACGTAGTGGGCCAGGTGCTCGAGCTCCTGCACGATCCGGCGATCGTCGCCCCGGAGCCCCGCGGGAAGGAGGTCCACCCACGGAGGTGGGGGGTCGCCCTTGTCGATCTCGCGGAGGATGTGCTCGACCATCCGCGTGCCGTAGGCCTTCATCTTCGCCTTGCAGGTGTCGCGGGCCTGGTAATAGGCGTCCTCCCACACCAGCGTCTGGCCGTCCATCCACCCGCTAGCTTCCATGGTCCGAGTGGTGCGTTTCGATCCCTTGGGCGATTCAGCCGCGACGCCCACGACGTCGTAACTGTAGTTGCCGTCCTTGGGATCGTTGGTGACCACGAGCGCGGGACCCGAGACCTCGTACCCGATGTTCACCATGTTCGTGGCGCGGTGTTCGCCGGTGGCGTCGGGGTGCGTCGTGTCGAGGCTGACGCTGAGCGTTCCGGTCCCAGTGACGTCAGTGCCAGCGAGCGTCCACGTGTAGGTCGGGTTCTGGTAGCCAGAGGTCGTCAACGTGTACTCGTCGCGCTGGTGGTGGGTCTGCAGCCACCACCGGTACGGCGCCGGTGGCTGGCACGGGCCCGTGTTGGCCACGGACACACCCGTGTCGACTGTTCTGGTGTCGATCACGGTCGAACCGGTGTCGAGCGTGCAGGTGTAGCGGTGCCATGGGATGACGCAGGCGTGGTCATGCTCGGACCAGTAGGCCTGCACGAGCAGCCCGTCGAGCCTGTCGACCGTGTTGTTGCAGGAATCGCCGAGCTCGGTGCCCCCGTTGAGCGAGCGTCCCAGTCCCCACGCTTCCCGGGTGCCGGGGAGCGGGTTGGTGAGGGCTTCGACGAGCTCGTGGCTGAGGACGTCGGTGATGAAGTCGATGTCGCCCCAGTTGGTCCATCCCACCCACGCGTCGTCGCCGTCGAAAAGATCGGTGTCGTGCGCCGAGGTGTGGGCGCCCCGAGCCGCAGAGTCGTTGTAGCTCGAGGTCGCCGGCGCGACCACCAGGTAGACGATCACGCCGCCGGGGTCGTCAGGCTCGGGGAAGACGTCGTCGTCGATCAGGGCCCAGACCATGTCGCGTACGTCGTCGGCGCTGAACGTCCCCCCCGGCGGCCCGGGGGACGACACGAGGGTCCCGCCCCGCAACCGCAGCGAGGAGAACCCGTACTGGTTCAGCTCTGATAGGTACGGAGACGTGAGGATCCGGCCCATGGCCGTCATGACGTCACCCGTCGACGGCCCGTTGGCGGTGCGCCAATAGTCGCCCCAGAAAAGGAGCTCGAGGTCGGCGGCGCCAACTGCCCCTCCGCCGGCGTCGTGTGCCGAATCGGTGCTGGTGGCATCGCCGGCCACGCCATACCGCCCGACCGCCGTCGCGCCCGCGTAGCGATATGACACGGGGTCGGACGGATCCGGTCGCCAGCCACCCGGTCCGATCGTGCCGCCGTGCACAGGAACCTTGGCCGCCGCGCGCTTCGCCCTGGGCTCGGGGTCCCGCCGAGGCGCTGAGACGCTCTGCCATCGCGGACCCTGCGGTCGCACGTCGCGAGCCATGGAGCCTCCTGACCATTGCCGACGAAGGATCGTCGTCAAGGAAGTCATAGCACCATATCGCTCACTGCGCGGGCCATAACTGATCCATAGACGCGTCGACTCCGGCGAAGATCGAACGCGCAGATCGCGTACGTCCCCCGTCGGACCTCGCGGCCAGCTGGGTGCAACCTGCTCGATGGGTGAAGTGGCCGAGCGTTAGGCATGCCCAGAGCTGAGGATGCAAAATTCGTTGCCCTCGGGATCGAGCAGGACCACCCAAGCCTGTTCTCCTTGACCGATATCGGCGCGGCGTGCACCCATCGCGAGAATCCTGCCGACCTCGGCGTGCTGGTCACGTGGACGGAAATCCATATGGAGGCGATTCTTCGTCGTCTTGGCCGACGTGACCGGTACGAAGATCATCCCCGGTGTCGATTCGGACGTCGGCCGGATCTCGAACCCCTCATGGCTGTCGATCGTGACCACCCAGTCCAACGCTTGGGCCCACCAATGGCCAAGAGCTTGCGGATCTCGCGCATCCACGACGACCTGTTCCCAATCCAGCGGCATCACTCGACCGTAGCGGCAGCGTCGACGGGTTTGCGGCACGGATGGCTGTCATCGGGAGGCGCGACCTCGGGCGACGAGCGGAGCGCGAAAAGAATTTATTCCAAGACTGAAACCGCCTTCGCCCGATCGACGAATGAATAGATGCCGAGGCCGTCTCCTTGCGGGCCGGCCGGCCACGATCGCCACGCCGGTGGGGATCGCGCACTGCGACGATCGGGGATCGTATGAACGACGCAACGCGCAGAGGCTTCCTGACGATGGCGGGCGCGAGTACCGCCGCAGGGGTCGCAATCATCGCCGCACCCGGGGCCGCCTCGGCGGCGGGTCCCAGCGAGGACGTCACGATGCCACCCGGCGCGGAGGGCGCCATGGCGGCCTACATTCACGACCTCACCAGGGGCGAGGTCGCGCTCATGGTCGAGGGCCGCGAAGTCATCGTCACCGACAAACAGCTTGTCGCACGCCTGGCCCGGGCATTTGCCCGTGCCGCGCGCGCCTGACTGCTCCCGACCTCGCCGCTCCGAACCTCCTCCGCCCAATTGCTATGTGAAAGGTCCGCGCATGTCCTCACATCGTGAAGCTCCCGAAATCTCCAAGGATCCGTCCGCCGACAACACCGACGTGTACGCGTTCGTCAGCCCTGACAACCCGGACACCGTCACCTTGATCGCGAACTATCTGCCGTTCGAGCTGCCCTACGGCGGGCCGAATTTCAACGAGTTCGCCGACGACGTGCTCTACGAGATCAAGGTCTCGAACCGCGGCGACGCTCGAGCCGACATCGTTTACCAGTTCCGGTTCAAGACAATTGTGCGTAACGGCGAGACGTTCCTCTACAACACCGGCCCGATCGCATCGCCGGCCGACCCGAATTGGAACCGACCGCAAACCTTTACGCTCACCCGCCTGGTGCGGCGCCCCCACGGGGACGATGACGAGGACCGCATGAACGCTCGCGTGCTCGGTCGCGGACTAGCCTGCCCGCCGGTCAACGTGGGCGTGCACAGCACTCCCAACTACCCGGCCCTGGCGGCGCAGACCTATCACAGCCTCGGTGGTAACCGACGGGTGTTCGCCGGCCAGCGCGCCGACGCCTTCCACGTCGACCTCGGCAGCATCTTCGATCTCGGTGACCTGCGCCCGTTCCAGGGCGCCTACAACCACGGGATTCCGCCGATCCTCGCCAACATGCCTGGCGTGAACGGTCTGCGCGGGCTGAACGTGCACACCATCGCGCTGCAGGTACCCATCACCGACCTGACGGTCGACGGCAAGAAGCACGACGTCATGTCGTCGAAGTCCGTCATCGGCGTCTGGGCCACCGCGAGTCGCGCCAGCGCCCGGATCCTGGACAAACGCCGTGGTGTCTACCGCAGCCTCGGCCACTTCTCGCAGATCTCGCGCCTGGGCAACCCCCTGATCAACGAAGTCATCATCCCGATGGGCGACAAGGATCGCTGGAACGCCCAGCAACCGCACGACGATAAGCAGTTCACCAAGTACGTGTTGCACCCGGAACTGGCGAAGCTCATCGCCAACGTCCTCTACCCCGCAGCGTTCCCCAACCTGGCTGCGTACGTTCAGGCGAACAAACCGCGCAACGACCTCGACGCCATTTTGCACACCGGCATCCCGGCTGGCGTCATAGCGGGGTTCCAGAACTTCACCGGACCCACGCAGGCCGACATGCTCCGGCTCAATGTGGCGGTACCGCCGGCAGCACCAGGCTCTGAGAACCCGATCGGCCTCGTGGCCGGGGATGCAGCCGGCTTCCCCAACGGCCGCCGTTTGATCGATGACACAACGGCGATCGAACTCAAGGCGGTCGCGGGCGCAACCATCCCGCTCGTCGACCACACGTTCACACCCGACGCCGCAGCCGGCGCGCTGAACGACGGCACGACGAACGACAACACGCCCTACGGCGCGCCGTTCCTCGCGTCCTTTCCGTACCTGTCCAATCCCAATAGTGGTTACACATCGCTGCCCGGCACCCCCGGCGGCGAGCTCGCCTGAGGCCACCGCGAACGTCTCCGGGAAGGGGCGCCAATGAGCACCGTCGAGAACCCGCACGCAGGCCAAGGCATGGTCGTGCTCGACATCGGCGGTGACATCGGCGCCCTCGTAGTCTCGGCGCCGCCCGCCATGGTCGGTCTGGAGATCGAGATCTGCCCGGCCGGCGCACGGGACGGCGAGCCCGACGACGGCGGCGACTGGTGGCAGGGCGAGTGGCGTGCTCACTCCCACCCGGCGGGCATAGCCGCCGATCATGCGCATCATCACTCGGCGTGGCCGCACGTCGCAGTGCTCGGCCGCCCGGCCGGCGGGAAGACGGCGTACTCAGCCGTTTTCCCAGGGTTGCGCAACGGACGCTACGACCTGTGGCTGCGCCCAGCCGAACAGACCGCGATGAGCGTTGCGGTCGATGGTGGCCAGGTCACGACGGCTTCGTGGCCAAGCTGACGCGTCATCACCGATACCCACGACGAGTCCGCGAGCGACTGGCCGTGGTGGTGCTGCTTGCGCGCACGGCGAGGCGGTACGGCGGGAAGACCTCCTGCGGCTCCATGGCGGTCGTCGCGCCCATGCGCTGAATGAGTAGGTCGATCGCAGTCTGGGCGATTGCCTCCTTGTCGGGGGAGACGGAGCTCAGCGCTGGGGCGGTGTAGAGGCACTCCTCGATGTCGTCGAAGCCGACTACGGCGACGTCGTCTGGCACCCGCCGGCCCGCTTCGCGCAGGGCCCGCAGCGCGCCGATGGCCAGCAGGTCGTTGAAGCAGAACAGCGCATCGAGATCAGGCCGTCTGATGAGTAGCGCTCGGGTCGCGGCGTAACCGTCGGCGCGGTGGTACCAGCCGACGCTGGCCTCGAGGTGGACGTCGATTGGCACGCCGGCGGCGACGAGCGCGTCGTGATATCCGCGCAGCCGTTGCTCGCCGGTCCCGGTGAGCGGCTCTTCCGAGGTCCCGACGGCGCCGATGGCGTGCCGCCCCTCGCTAAGCAGATGTGCAGTGGCGCTGCAGGCCGCGGCCACGTTGTCGATTGCGACGTGGTCGGCCGCCACGTGTGAGAGGCGCTCGCCCAACAGGACCAACGGCCGGCGGCCCAGTGACTGAATGTCTTCGGCAGTCATGGCGAGCGGGCTCGCAATCGTGCCGTCGACCAGGTTGTGCCGGATTCCCGCGGCCACCCGCCGCTCGTGCCCGCGTTGTCCGCCGGTCTGGTCGATCAGGACGGTGAGCCCGCGCGCCTCGGCCGCGACGACGACGCGGTCGGCCAACTCGCCGAAGTAGGGAACGGCGACCTCTGGTACTGATAGCGCAATGAGGCCGGACTGGCCGCTGCGCAGTCCCCGAGCGGACAGGTTGGGCTGGTAGCCCATTTCGGCGAGCGCCTCCTGCACGCGGGCGCGGGTCACAGCGCTCACGAACGGGTAATCGTGCACCACGTTCGACACCGTCTTGATCGAGACGCCGGCGACCTGCGCGACGTCCTTGAGGCTGACTGCCACAGGCGCCTCCCTTGTAGCCGCCGGGCGAAGATCATTCGTGCCGCCGGAATGGTCTGATCTGGGCTATTTCATCACGACTTTGTTACATCCGGTTTACAGACTGGTTTACAACGTTGTAGGAACGGATAAAGAGCATGACGGAGGTTGCCTCATGGCGCTAGCTCACATCGTCGTCGATCCGGACTTTCGCGCGGGACCGGTCGATCAGCGCCTATTCGGCTCGTTCGTCGAGCACATGGGCCGCTGCGTGTACGAAGGGATCTTTGAGCCTGGTCACCCGACCGCCGACGAGAACGGCTTTCGCCGCGACGTCCTGGAGCTGGTGCGCGACCTCGGCCCGAGCCTGGTGCGCTACCCGGGTGGCAATTTCGTATCCGGGTTCCGGTGGGAAGACAGCGTCGGCCCGGTGAGCGAGCGGCCTGCCCGCCTGGACCTCGCCTGGCGCTCCATCGAACCGAACACATTCGGGCTGCACGAATTCCTCGCGTGGGCTGCGCAGGCCGGCGTCGAACCGATGCTCGCGGTCAACCTGGGCACCCGCGGCATCCAGGAGGCCGCGGATCTCGTCGAGTACTGCAACCATCCCGGCGGCACCGAGTTGTCGGACCGGCGGATAAAGAACGGCGCGTCCGACCCGTTCGCCGTCAAGATCTGGTGTGTCGGCAACGAGATGGACGGCCCGTGGCAGGTCGGGCAGAAGTCCGCGCACGACTACGGAAAGCTCGCCGCCGAGACAGCCAAGGCGATGCGGCTGGTCGATCCAAGTATCGAGTTGGTGGCCTGCGGGAGTTCCAACCGGCAGATGCCGACCTTCGCGGCCTGGGAGGCCGCCGTCCTGGAGCACACCTACGAATACGTCGACTACATCTCGATGCACGCCTACTACGAGGAGACCGACGACATCGCCGACTTCCTCGCCTCGGCCGTCGACATGGACGGCTTCATCGAGGACGTGATCGCGGCGGCGGACTACGTCAAGGCCAAGACCCGCAGCCGCAAGCAGTTGCAGATCTCCTTCGACGAGTGGAACGTCTGGTCTCAGACGGCGTTTCACCAGTTGCCTGCGCGGACGTGGGAACACGCACCCGAGCTCATCGAGGACCAGTTCACCCTCGCCGATGCCGTTGTGGTGGGCTCGCTGCTCATCTCCTTGCTCAACCACGCCGACCGCGTGTCGGTGGCGTGCCAGGCACAGTTGGTCAACATCATCGCTCCGATCCGAACCCAGCGCGGCGGCCCGGCCTGGCGCCAGCCCACGTTCTTCCCCTTCGCGCACGTCGCGCGGATGGCGCGGGGAGTCGCGTTGAAGCTGCCGTTGACTGCTGCGCACCTCGAGACCGGCCGGTACGGCGCGGTCCCGGCCGTAGCGGCCGCGGCGACCTGGGACGAGTCCGGGACGTTGTCGTTCTTCCTGGTGAACCGGCATCCCGAGGACGACGTCGTCCTCACCATCGACGTGCGTGCGCTCTCACCCGAGAAAGTGCTCGAACATCTGGTCCTGTCCGGCAACGACATCCGCGCAACGAACACCGCGGATCAGCCCGACCGGGTCCACCCCCGTACCGGCAGGTCTGCCGAAACAGACGGCAACCAGCTCACGGTGTCCCTCCCCGCTGTCTCGTGGACAGCTCTCACCGTGCAATGCAGTACCCCCGCCCGCCCAACCGCATGACCGAGGAGAACCCGATGGACCAACTCAATGCTTCACTGACCAGGCGCGGCTTCCTGACCGCCCTCGGCGCGGCTGGCGGTGCCGTGACGCTCGCGGCCTGCGGCGGCAAGAGCAAACCGGGCGGAGCGGGTGCCGGTGACACCGGCGCGGGCGCAGGAGGAACCGCCTACAACGGCCCGGCGGTGACGCTCGCGTTCTGGAACGGCTGGACCGGGGCCGACGGTGACTTCGCCAAGAAGATGGTCACCCAGTTCAACACGGAGAATCCGAAGGTCAAGGTCACGATGAACGTGTACCAGTGGGCCGACTTCTTCCAGAAGCTGCCCGCGGCCGTGCAGAGCGGCAACGGCCCGGACGTCTCGGTCATGCACATCGATGACATTCCGACCCAGGCTGCTCAGGGGGTCATCGTCCCGATCGACTCGATCGTCAGCTCCCTGAAGTTCTCCGAATCCCAGTTCGCCCCGGCCGTCTGGAACGGCGGCGTCTACAAGGGCAAGCGATTCGGCATCCCGATCGACGTGCACAACCTGGGGCTCTACGTGAACCAGGACCTGCTCGACAAGGCGGGTGTCAGTGCGGTGCCCTCCGATGAGAACTCCTACATGGACGCGCTGGACAAGCTGAAGAGCAAGGGCATCCAGGGCAGCTGGGTGAGTCCGTTCCAGTTCACCGGTGCGTTCCAGTTCGAGTCGCTGCTCTGGCAGTTCGGGGGCGACATGTTCGACAAGGACAACACCAAGGCCACCTGGGATTCCGAGGCCGGGGTCAAGGCGCTCACCTGGATGGTCGACCTCGTCAACAAGGGTTACAGCCCCCACAACGTCGGCCAGGACGCCGACTACATCGCGCTGAAGAACTCCAAGAACGCGTTCAATTGGCAGGGCATCTGGCAGGTCGACGACACCCGCGCCCAGAAGGCCAAGATCATCACCGCACCGCTGCCCAAGATCGGCACGCAGAACGGCGTCTGGGGCAACTCCCACCAGTTCGTGCTGCCGAAGAACGGCAGCAGCGATCCGAACAAGCAGGCCGCGGCCCGCTTCTTCATCCACTGGTTCACCCAGAACGAGGCGCTGTGGGCCAAGAGCGCGAAGGTACCCGCCCAGACCACCCTGCAGAAGAGCACGGAGTTCACCCAGGGTCTCAGCTACCTCAAGCCGTTCGCGGACGAGGTGCCCGACGTGCATTTCCCGCCGGCCGTGGCCGGGATCGGGGATGCGGCGGGCAAGCTCTACGACGCCGTCCAGGCCGCCGTGCTGGGCAAGAAGTCGCCGGAGGCGGCCCTGTCCGGCTCGGCCAAGCAGGCGACGCAGATCATGACCGACAACAAGAAGAAGTACGGCTGAGCCGGTGACTGCCACCTCTCTCAAGCGGCCCACCGCCGACGGCCCGCCCCTCCCTGAGAGTGGTGGGCGGCGGCGGCGCGTTCCGACAGGCAGTTGGGCGACGCCATACCTGTTCCTGCTTCCGTACGGCATCCTGTTCATCGGGTTCATCGGAATTCCGGCGATCTACGGGATCTATATCAGCCTGCGCGACTACGACTACTTGCTGCCGCACCAGCCCTGGGTCGGCCTGCGAAACTACACCGACCTGTTCAAGTCCGGCTCGCGCGACGGCTCGGACTTCTGGCAGAGCATGCGGGCCACGGCGATCTTCACCGTGATCAGCGTTCCGTTCCTGGTGATTCTGCCGCTCGGGATCGCGATGCTGCTGAACAAGAAGTTCCCCGGTAGAACTGTGTTCCGCGCCATCTTCTTCGCGCCCTACGTGCTCGGCGTGGCCGTGATCGGCGTGCTGTTCCGTTTCCTGCTCGACCCCAACATCGGCGTGGTCAACAGTTACCTGCACGACGCCGGTGTCAACCGCAACATCCCGTGGATCACCCAGCTGCCGTGGGCCTGGATCTCACTGGTCGCCATGACGGTGTGGTGGACGCTGGGGTTCAACGCCATCATCTATCTGGCCGGACTGCAGGACATCTCGCCCGAGCTCTACGACGCTGCCGACATCGACGGGGCCTCCCGGTGGCAGAAGTTCCGCAACGTCACGCTGCCGGGTTTGCGGCCGGTCATGCTGTTCGTGCTGACCGTGACGATCCTGGCCTCGGCGAACATGTTCGGGCAGTCCTACCTGGTCACCAACGGGGCGCCCGGCAATGACACCCGGACGGCCATCTTCTACATCTCGCAGGTAGGGCTGAGGCAGTACCGCCAGGGCGCGGCAGCGGCGATGAGCTACATCCTGGCGATCATCCTGATCGCGATCAGCCTGCTCAACTTCCGGCTCTTCCGGGATCGGGACGCGACATGAGCGCCGATGCGGGCGCACCCCGAGGAAGGACACCGATCGCATGACCACCGTGACCGATCGTCCGCGGGCCGAGCAACCGAAGGCACCGCCGCCGGCCCCACCGAAGGGTGGGGGAGGCGGCGCCGCGCGGCGGGTTCTGTTCTGGCTGTTGATCATCCTCCTGACCCTCATTTTCGTCGCGCCGTTGCTGTGGATGGTGGTGACGTCCCTCAAAACACCGAGCGCTGCGACCGGCAACAACCAGTCGTGGTGGCCGAACCCGCTCGACACCTCCAGCTATACGACGCTGCTGCACTCGAGCTCGCTGCCGGTGATCCGCTGGTTCTTCAACAGCCTGATGGCCGCATCCGCCAATGCGGTGATCATCGTCGTGGTGGACGCCATGGCCGCGTACCCGCTCGCTCGGATGCGGTTCTTCCTCAAGCGGCCGATCTTCGCGCTCATCGTGGTGACGATCTTCCTGCCTGCGTTCGTGTTCCTGATCCCCAACTTCCTGATCGTGAGCAAGTTGGGCTGGCTGGACTCGCTCTGGGCACTCATCGTGCCCACCGCGGGCGGCGCGTTCGGGGTGTTCTTCCTGCGCCAGTTCTTCCTGGGTCTGCCGACCGAGCTGGAGGAGGCCGCCCGACTCGACGGCGCGAACCATTGGACGATCTTCACCAAGGTGGTCCTGCCGCTGTCCCGTCCGGCGCTCGCCACGCTGGCGGTGCTGTCGTTCCTCACCAACTGGAACGACTTCCTCTGGCCGGTGTACGTGTTGTTCAGCCCGGACAAGCTGACGCTTCAGCCTGGTCTGTCGACGCTGCAGAACTCCGCGTCGACCAACTATCCGTTGATCATGGCCGGCGCGGTGATCGCCAGCGTGCCGGTGATCATTCTGTTCATCATTGCCCAGCGGCACCTGATCGAGGGCGTGGCGCGTAGCGGGCTGAAGGGTTGAGGCGGCCGCGCCGTCTG
>JALYVG010000154.1 GCA_030853345.1 Actinomycetota bacterium
ACGGCGGCTCGGGATCCGCGCTGGAGGAGATCCGCGAGGCGGTCTCGTACGGCGTGGTGAAGATGAACGTCGACACCGACACGCAGTACGCGTTCACCCGGCCGATAGCCGAGCACATGTTCAAGAACTACGACGGCGTGCTGAAGATTGACGGTGAGGTCGGCAACAAGAAGGCCTACGACCCGCGCAGCTACCTCAAGGCGGGCGAGACCGGCATGGCCGCGCGCGTCGTGCAGGCCTGCGAGGCGCTGCAGTCCGCTGGCACATCGCGCTCCAGCTAATCCGGCGATCGGGCAACCTCGACAGCCTGCGGGATTTGCCCCACTTGCCCGATCGGGGCAGTCGGCCACTGCGAACTTCGACGTATGCGGCGAGCGCCGCTTTCGACCTGCCGGCGGTGGATCGGTATCCGCACGTCGTCGAGGCCGCCGATGCGATCACCGGCTGCGAGGACGTCGACGGCTCCTACGCCTTCGGTGTCGAGATGTTCCTCGCCGGTGCGCGGGCTGCGCGCGCCGGCAAACCCTGAGCCCCGTCACGGCGCGGCCGCGGGCGGCGGGCACAATCACCGGCATGACCCATTTCGGGAACCTGCTCGCCCCTCCGACCCTGCTGCCCGACGACCCGGCGGTCGCACTGCTCGCGGCCGGTGAGGATCCCAACGCGGTGGCCGGCGCACACCCCGCCTCCTCGGCGGCTTGGGCCACGCTGGCCGAGAACGCGCTGGCCGCCGGCAGCCCGGTCGAGGCCTACGCCTACGCCCGCACCGGGTACCACCGGGGACTGGACGCGCTGCGCAAGGCCGGCTGGAAGGGCCAGGGCCCGGTCCCGTGGGCACACGAGGCCAACCGCGGCTTCCTGCGCGCGCTGTACTGCCTGATGCTGGCCGCCACCGCCATCGGCGAGACGCCCGAGGCGGCCCGCTGCGCGCAGCTATTGGCCGACAGCGACCCGGAGGCCGTCCAGCACCTGGCCGGCTGAACTCGATCGCGCTTCGGTCACCGTCGGTGGGCTGGCAAACGAAGCACTATCCGACGGGGACGGGCGGCAGCGCCCCGATGGCTTGCTCGATTGCAATTTCGTCGAGCGCCTGGTCCTGCATGGCACCGGACAGGTAGGCGTCGAAGGCCGGCAGGTCGAGGTGCCCGTGCCCGCACAGGGCCGTCAGGATCACCTTCGCCTCGCCGGTCTCCTTGCAGCGCAGCGCCTCCTCGATGGCGGCCGCGATGGCGTGGGTCGGCTCCGGCGCGGGGACGATACCTTCGGTCCGCGCGAACTGGATTCCGGCCGCGAAGCATTCGCGCTGCGGCTTGGCGATCGCCTCGAGCAGCCCCTCCTCCTTCAGGTGGCTGATCAGCGGACTCATCCCGTGGTAGCGCAGCCCACCGGCGTGGATCGGGTCGGGGATGAAGTCGTGGCCCAGCGTGTGCATCTTCATCAGCGGTGTCATCCCGGCCGTGTCACCGAAGTCGTAGGCATACACACCACGCGTGAGCGACGGGCATGCGGCCGGCTCGACCGCCCGGATCACCGGCGTCATCCGGCCGGCCAGCTTCTCGCGCAGGAACGGGAACGCCAGCCCAGCGAAGTTGGAGCCGCCGCCGGTACAGCCCACGATCACGTCGGGCGTCTCGCCCACCTTGCCCAGTTGCAGCAGGGCCTCCTCGCCGATGACGGTCTGGTGCAGCAGCACGTGATTGAGCACGCTGCCCAGGGCGTAGTTGGTGTCGGCGTTGTGCGCGGCCACCTCGACCGCCTCGCTGATCGCGATGCCCAGCGAACCCGTCGAGTCCGGGTGGTCGGCCAGGATGGCCCGGCCCGCCTCGGTGAGCTCGGACGGCGACGGGTGCACCGTTCCACCGAAGACCTCGATCATCATGCGGCGATAGGGCTTCTGGTCGTATGAGGCCCGGACCTGCCACACCTCGCACTCCAGGCCGAACTGTGCGCAGGCGAAGGCCAGTGCCGTACCCCACTGACCGGCGCCGGTCTCGGTGGTCAGCCGCCGGATGCCCGCCTGAGCGTTGTAATACGCCTGTGGCACCGCGGTGTTGGGCTTGTGCGAGCCGGCCGGGGACACGCCCTCGTACTTGTAGTAGATGCGTGCCGGAGTGCCGAGTGCCTTTTCCAGCCGGTGCGCGCGGTACATCGGTGAGGGCCGCCAGAGCCGGTAGACGTCCAGGACCGCGCCCGGGATGTCTATGTAGCGCTCGGTGCTCACCTCCTGCGCGATGAGGTCCATCGGGAACAGCGGGGCGAGGTCGTCTGGCCCGACCGGCTCCAGGGTGCCTGGGTGCAGCACGGGCGGCGGCGGGGTGGGTAGGTCAGCCAGCAGGTTGTACCACTGCGTGGGCTGCTCGTCCTCACCCAGGATGATCTTGGTCAGCTTCCGGTCCGACGTCGTCATGGCCACCACTATGACCGCGCCGCGCGCCTCACGGAAGGGGTTCGATTACCCTTCTCCGGGGCCGACTCACGGATAGAGGTGACCCATGCCCGCGATCGTTCTGGTCGGCGCCCAATGGGGTGACGAAGGCAAGGGCAAGGCAACCGACCTGCTCGGCAGCCGGGTCGACGCCGTCGTGAAGTTCAACGGCGGCAACAACGCCGGGCACACCATCGTCATCGGCACCGAGAAGTACGCGCTGCACCTGCTGCCCTCAGGCATCCTGACGCCGGGTTGCCGGCCGGTGATCGGTAACGGGGTGGTGGTCGATCTGAGCGTCCTGTTCGAGGAGATCGACGCACTCGAGGAACGCGGTGTCGACACGTCGGGCCTGGTGGTCAGCGGCTCGGCGCACGTGATCACCTCCTACAACCGGACTTTGGACAAGGTCACCGAACGGTTCCTCGGCAGCAGCCGGATCGGGACGACCGGGCGCGGCATCGGCCCGACCTACGCCGACAAGATGGCCCGGATCGGTATCCGGGTGCAGGACATTTTCGACGAGACGGTGTTGCGGGCCAAGGTCAGCGGAGCGTTGAACCTGAAGAACCAGATCTTGGTGAAGATCTATAACCGCAAGGCGGTCGAGGTCGACGCGGTGGTCGACGAACTGCTCAGCTACGCCGACCGGCTGCGGCCGATGGTCGAGGACACCACCTTGCTGCTCGATCGGATGCTCAACGAGGGCAAGACGATCGTGCTCGAAGCCGGCCAGGCCACCCTGCTCGATGTCGATCACGGCACGTACCCGTTCGTCACGTCGTCGAGCGCGACAGCGGGCGGCGCGTGCACCGGTAGCGGCATCCCGCCCACCCGCATCGACCGGGTGATCGCGATCGTGAAGGCCTACACCACGCGCGTCGGCGAGGGCCCGTTTCCGACCGAACTTCTCGATGCCAAGGGCGAACTGCTGCGCACCGTTGGCGCCGAGTTCGGCACGACGACTGGACGGCCGCGCCGCTGTGGCTGGTTCGACGCCGTGATCGCCCGCTACGCAACGCGGATCAACGGCGTCACCGACTTCGTCCTGACCAAGCTCGATGTGCTTACCGGCATGGACGAGATCCCGGTGTGCGTGGCCTACGACGTCGGCGGTGTTCGCCACGACGAACTGCCGATGAACCAGGTCGACTTCGCCCGCGCCGTACCGATCTATGAGACGTTCCCCGGCTGGCACGAGGACATCTCCGAAGCGCGCACGCTCAGGGACCTGCCGCGCAACGCACGCGACTATGTGGCCGCCTTGGAGAAAATGATCAACGCGCCCATCTCTGCCATCGGCGTCGGGCCGGACCGCGACGAGACGATTGCGGTGCGCGACCTACTGCCCTGACCTCCGCGATGTGGTGCACGGGTGGACGCGAGCCGTCCGAGTGTGCACCGATCGCCGGTGGCCTCGGCATACTTGGCCGGTGAGAGTGCGCGCATCGTCGGTGGTTGTGGCGGTGCTGCTCCTGGCCGGCTGCACCAGTACGTCCAAGACAGCCCACGGGACGAGCCCGGTAGGCACCCCGCCGGGCACGAGCACTGTCCCCCCGAGCCCGGCGCCCAAGCCGTCCGGGGCAACCGCGCTGCCCGACTGGCCGGCCTACCACGGTGATGCCGTGCGCAGCGGCGTCTCGGCTGCCATGCCCCCGGCGGAGGGCACCCCCCGCGTCGACGCTGCTATCAAGCTGGACGGGGAGGTCTACGCCTCGCCCATTGTCGGGAACGCTCTTGCCCTGGTGGCCACTGAGAACAACACCGTGTACGCGTTCGACCAGTCCAATCGGCAGGTGTGGAAGCGGCATCTCGGCAGCCCGTCACCGGCCGATGAGCGGCCGTGCGGCAACATCAACCCGCTCGGGATCACCGGCACGCCGGTGTTCGACAAGGCCAGCGGACTGGTCTTCGTCGCCGCCGAGTACGGGGGCCCGCCGCGCCACGAACTGGTCGCCATCGACGTGTCCGACGGGTCGGTGCGCTGGCATCGCAGCCTCGACCTGCCGGGGGTCGAGACGGAGGCCATGCAGGAACGCGGTGCCCTGACGATCACCGGTGGCCGGGTGTGGGTTCCCTTCGGTGGGCTGGCCGGCGACTGCGGTGGATACAAGGGTCGCGTCATCGGCCTGGCCCTGAGCGGTTCGGGAAGCCCGGTCGCGTACACCGTGCCCACCACCCGTGAGGCCGGTATCTGGACGCCACCCGGGCCGAGCGTGGACGCGAACGGTCACCTGTTTGTGGCCGTCGGCAACGGTGAATCAGGACCAGGTGATCCCTACGACCACAGCGACTCAGTGCTCGAGCTCGACACGAACGCCAGGCTCGTCGATTCGTTCTCACCGAGTAGCTGGGCCAGGGACAACGCGGCCGACCTCGACCTGGGATCGCAGGGCCCCACGATCATCGGCAACTGGATCTTCACCGCGGGCAAGTCCGGCACGGCGTACGTGCTGCGACGGGGCGCCCTCGGTGGAATCGGCGGGCAGGTCAGCAACGCCGACCTGTGCCGCTCCTTCGGGGGGACGGCGGTCGCCGGCGACGTTGTGTACGTGCCGTGCACCGACGGGGTGCGTGCGGTGTCCATCGACGGCAGCGGCCGGCTGCGCCCGCTCTGGCGCGCCGCCGAGCCGATCAGCGGCTCGCCGGTCATCGGTGGCGGGCGAATCTGGACGCTCGACCCGGCGGCCGGAGTGCTGCACAGTCTGGACCCGCGTAACGGAAGGTCGCTGGGCCGGGCCAGCGTCGGCACGACGAGTCGGTTCGCGACGCCCGCGCTGTATGGCAACAAGATCTACGTCCCGACGCTCGCCGGCCTGGTCGTCGTCACCTCGTCGGGCTGATCGACCGGAGGCGCGCTGCCCGGATTCGGGGTGTGCGGAGCCGGCGGCGGGTTCGGCGGCGCCGACACCGAAGCCAGCTTCGCCCCGGACGGTGCTTGTCGACCACGGGCTCGGCGCGGTCCCCGCCCCGGCCCCGGCGCAGCCGCACGCGCCCGCTTTCGGGCTGGCAACCCGCTAGCGGTGCGGCCGGGGCCGTAGGCTCGGCGCTCGTGCGCGTCCTAGTCGTCGGTTCCGGAGCGCGCGAGCACGCCCTGTGCCTGGCCCTGGCCGCCGATCCCACGGTCACGGCGCTGGTCTGCGCACCGGGCAATGCCGGAACCGCAGCGGTGGCCGAGCAGCGTGGTGTCGATGCCATGGACGGTGCCGCCGTGGCCGCGCTGGCCCTCGACGTGGCCGCCGACCTGGTGGTCATCGGCCCCGAGGCCCCGCTCGTCGCCGGCGTCGCCGACGCGGTGCGCGCGGCCGGCGTCGACTGCTTCGGGCCGTCCCGCCAGGCCGCGCTGCTGGAGGGCAGCAAGGCATTCGCCAAGGACGTCATGCGCGCCGCGGGTGTGCCGACCGCAGCGGCTCGGGTGTGCGTCGACGCGGTGCAGGCCGCCGCGGCCCTGGACGAGTTCGGCCCACCCTACGTAGTGAAGGACGACGGGCTCGCTGCGGGAAAAGGCGTCGTTGTCACCGCCGACCGCGCCACGGCGTTGGCCCACGCCGTCGGGTGTGCACGAGTGGTGATCGAGGAGTATCTCGACGGGCCCGAGGTCTCGTTGTTCTGCCTCACCGACGGCCGCGCGGTGGTGCCGCTGGTGGCGGCCCAGGACTTCAAGCGGATCGGAGACGGCGATACCGGGCCCAATACCGGCGGCATGGGGGCTTACGCGCCGTTGCCCTGGGTGCCGGAGGGGCTCACTGACGAGGTGGTGCGCACAGTCGCCCAGCCGACGGTCGACGAGATGGCCTGCCGTGGCACGCCGTTCACCGGACTGCTCTACATCGGGCTGGCGATGACACACCAGGGCCTGCGGGTGGTGGAGTTCAACGCCCGCTTCGGTGACCCCGAGACGCAGGTCGTGCTCGCCCTGCTGGAGACCCCCCTTGGCGCCCTGCTGCACGCTGCGGCCACCGGGACCCTCGCGTCCCATCCACCGTTGCAATGGCGCGACGGGTCGGCCGTGACCGTGGTGCTCGCCGCCGCCAACTACCCCGGCACGCCTCGCGTCGGCGATGTGATCACCGGGGCGGAGCAGGCCGGAATCATCCATGCCGGTACCCGCCGGCGCCACGACGGCGCGATCGTGTCCTCGGGTGGCCGGGTGCTCTGCGCTACCGCGGTCGGGCCCACGCTGACGGCCGCGCGGGAACGGGCGTACGCATTGGTGCGCCGGGTCGACCTCGAGGGAGCGCAGGTCCGCAGCGACATCGCGCTGCGTGCCGAACGCGGCGAGATCTGTGTCTGAGCAGCCGCAC
>JALYVG010000204.1 GCA_030853345.1 Actinomycetota bacterium
CGCTCGGAGGCGATCGTCAGGCCGAACAGTTGCCTCGACAGGCCGACGGCGAGGTCGCAGATGTCGATCATCTCCTGGACCTCACCCAGCCCTTCGGAGCGGATCTTGCCGGCCTCGATGGAGACCAGAGCCCCGAGGTCGGCCTTGTGCTCACGCAGCAGCTCGCCGAGTTCGCGCACGAACTGGCCGCGCACCGGACCCGGGACGTTGCGCCAGGTGCGGAACGCCTCGTGCGCGTCTCCCACCACGGCAGCGACGTCATCGGCCGTGTGAGCAGGCACCCGGGCCAACTCACCGCCGGTGATGGGGGACCGGGCGGTCAGCTCACCGTCGTGCGGCAGCTCGGCGACGCCGAGGCGGGCAAGAATCGCGGCGGTCTCGGCCACGAGGGCGTCGTGGGTGGGGATTGTCATCAGGCCCTCCTTGGGGGGCGTAGCTTACGACTCCCTAGTTTATGTCGTAAGTTGTGCTTATGCCTAATGGCGGTACGGCCCTGGACGTGGGGCGCTTGCGGCTGCTGCGCGAAGTCGGCCTGCGGGGCACGATCGCGGGCGCGGCCCGTTCGCTCGGGCTCACCTCCTCGGCCGTGTCGCAGCAGCTGGTTGTACTGGAACGCGAGGCGGGCACGCCGCTGGTCGACCGCTCGCCGCGTGGGGTGGTGCTCACCGGGGCTGGCCGGCTGCTCGCGGCGCGGGCCGGCGAGGTGCTGGACGTGCTGGCCTCGGCGCGAGCAGACCTCGACCGCATCGGCGGGTCAGTGGCCGGGCCGGTGGCGGTCGCATCGGTGGCCAGTGCCGCCGTCACCTTCGTCTCCACCGCCGTCACCGACCTGCGCCGGCACCATCCCGACGTTTCGGTGAGTGTCACCGCGGCCGAACCGTCGCAGGCGCTGCGGCTACTCGTGGCCGGTGACGTCGATCTGGCGGTGGTCGACGAGTACGACTATGTGCCGCTCGCCCTGCCGGAGTTTGTCGTGGCGCGCGAGCTGGGCACCGAGCCGCTTGTCGCCGTGGGGGCCGCCGGGTCGTTCGGCCGCCGCCGCCCGGCGCTGGCCGAGCTCGCGGCCCGGGACTGGGTGATGCCACCTGACGCTGCCGCGTGCGGGCTGGCGGTTCGCTCGGCGTGCCGGGCCGAAGGATTCGAGCCGCGGGTCCGCTGGGAGACCGACGACATGCTGCTGCTGCTCCGTGCGGTCGAGGCGGGCCACGGGGTGGCGGTACTGCCGCGGTTATCGGTGTCCCATGCTGTGGCCGACGTGGCGCTGCGCGCGCTGCGTGCGCCGGGGCTGGAGCGGCGGCTGATCGCGGTAGCCAGGGCCAGCGCGATGGGCCGGCCGGTGGTCGGTACGGTGTTCGACGCGCTCGCGCAGTCGGCCAAGCACACGCTGACCTCACAAAAGCGACACTTCGAGCGGTCAGCCACCCTCTAACAGAATCTCGGCTTGACTATTGGGAACGACACGCGTGTAATTCTCCCAATGTCGTTCGCAGCGTGCGGCACCGGCTACACCCAGGAGGACGCCGTGACCGAGCTGGCAAGCAATCTGGCCGACGGTATGGCCGACAGTGACCTCGCCCAGCTTTTCGGCCTGCCCGGCGAGGCGAGCTGGCAGGAACGTGCGCTGTGCGCCCAGACGGACCCGGAGGCGTTCTTCCCCGAGAAGGGCGGCTCGACCCGCGAGGCGAAAAAGATCTGCACCGGCTGCGAAGTCAAGGGCGAGTGCCTCGAGTACGCGTTGCAGCACGACGAGCGATTCGGTATCTGGGGCGGGCTGTCCGAACGTGAACGCCGCCGCCTCAAGCGCGCCGTCTAGGCCTGCGCCGCGCGCGCAGCGCAGCCAACCGGAGTGATCAGGACGGGTCGATTTCGTCGACGTCCTTGCCGAGGAGCTCGGCCACCAGTTCGGCCACGACCATGAAGACGAGATCCGCGCGTTCGTCGCGGTCCATGGCGCGGGCCTCCACCGGGCGGCGGTACAGGACGATCACCGGACCGCGCACCTCGGCGGCACCGGCGCGGTAGAGCCGGCCGAGTGGGATCCCTCGGTCGAGCACGATCTCCGGATCGAAGTCGGCGACCTGCCGGTCCAGCGGCGGGACCTCTTCCACCGCGAACTCGACGCCGACCAGCTCGGTGGCCCAGTGTTCTTCCAGTTCGTCGACCGCGTCCAGGACGAGGTCGTCGAAGACCTCACTGCGACTGCGGCTCACGGGCACGGCGCGGGGTGCCAGACCGCCACGCATGCCCCGGCCGCGGCGCTCGCGCCGGGGCCGGCGCCCGGCCAGCGGACTGGGACGGCGATCGCGGAGCACCATCGAAGCGTAGGCGCTACACCCGCCGAACCGGGGTGGGGGTGGCGCGACACGAGCGTCAGCGGAGGCCGCAAAAGCCCGGATCGGGCCGACGAAGGGCTAATGTCGCCGTCTGTGAGCACCCCCAGCGAAGGCGGAGCGAGCGAGGAATCCCGCGACGCGTGCGGAGCGGGCGATGAGTGACCAGCGGCTCGTGCGGAGCAGGCGATGAAACACCTGCGGCGCTGTACCCGCACGGGCTGCGCCCGCCCGGCGGTCGCCACCCTGACCTACGCGCATGCTGACCTCACCGCTGTCGTCGGACCGCTGGCCACTTTCGCCGAACCGCATTCCTATGACCTGTGCGAGGAACATGCCTTGGGGCTGACTGTGCCCCGCGGCTGGGAGGTCATGCGCCACGTGGGTGATTTCCCTGCCCCGATCCCGCACTCGGACGACCTGGAGGCGCTGGCCGACGCGGTCCGGGAGGCGGCCCGGGTCGACCAGCCGCCGATGCCGATCTCCGACGGCGACAGCCCCACGGGGCGCCGCGGCCATCTGCGGGTGGTCCCGCAGGCGCACTGAGCATCGGCCGGCCAGCCGCGCCGACTGGGCTCCGACGGGTCTGGGTAGGCTCGCGCATCGTGGACCTCTCGACGATCGTCAAGGCGTACGACGTGCGTGGCACCGTGCCCGACCAGCTCGACGAACCGATCGCCCGCGCTCTCGGTGCGGCCTTCGTCGACGTCACCGGCGCGAGGCAGATCGTCACAGCGCACGACATGCGCGAAACGGGACCTGGCCTGGCCCGGGCGTTCGCCGAGGGGGCGCTGCACCGTGGAGCCTCGGTGGTCGAAGCCGGCCTCGGCTCCACCGACATGCTGTACTTCGCGTCGGGGCACCGGGGCCTGGCCGGGGCGATGTTCACCGCAAGCCACAATCCGGCGCAGTACAACGGCATCAAGATGTGCCGGCCCAATGCGGTGGCCATCGGGCAGGACACCGGCCTGAGCGATATCGGGCGGCGGGCGCAGGCCTACCTCGACTCGGGGTTACCCGCCGCCGAGGTGGCCGGGACAGTCGAGCAGGTCGACCTGCTTACTCCGTACGCCGAGTACCTGCGCAGCCTGGTCGACCTGTCCGGCATCCGGCCGTTGACGGTCGTTGTTGACGCAGGCAACGGGATGGGCGGTTACACGGTGCCCGCGGTGCTCGGCGGCGCGCTGCTCGACTCGCTGCCGCTCACGATCATTCCGATGTACTTCGACCTCGACGGCGCGTTCCCCAACCACGAAGCCAACCCGATGGACCCGGCCAACATCGTCGACCTGCAACACGCCGTGGTGGCTGAGGGCGCCGACATCGGGCTGGCCTTCGACGGCGACGCCGACCGGTGTTTCGTCGTCGATGCCGCCGGCAACGCGGTGTCACCGAGCGCGATCACGGCATTGATCGCGGCCCGGGAATTGGCCAAGGCACCGGGCTCCACCGTCATCCACAATCTGATCACGTCACACACGGTGCCCGAGGTGGTGCGCGAGAACGGGGGCGAGCCGGTCCGCACCCGGGTCGGGCATTCATTCATCAAGGCCGAGATGGCGCGCACCAACGCGGTCTTCGGCGGCGAGCATTCCGCGCACTACTACTTCCGCGACTTCTTCTTTGCCGACACGGGCATGCTCGCCGCCATGCATGTCCTGGCCGCGTTGGGTGAGCAGCCGGGCACGCTGGCGGACCTGACCGCGCGGTACAACCGCTACGTCGCCTCTGGCGAGATCAACTCAACGGTGCGCGACCAGGCCGGGCGGCTCGCGGCGGTGCAGGCGGCGTTTGCCGACCGGGCCACCGGTGGCGACGACCTGGACGGGCTGACCGTCGAACTGGGTGACGGCAGCTGGTTCAATGTGCGGGCCTCGAATACCGAGCCGCTGCTGCGGCTGAACGTCGAGGCACCGGACCAGGCGAGCATGGCCACGGTTCGCGATGAGGCCCTCGCGGCCATCCGCGGCTGAACAGGAGACACGATGAGCATCGATGCGGCACTGCTGGAACTGCTCGCCTGCCCGAGCGACGATCACGCACCGTTGCGCGAGCAACAGCACGGCGGCGCCGACGTCCTGGTCTGCACCTACTGCGCATCGAGCTTCCCGATCCGCGACGGTATCCCGGTACTGCTTCTTGACGAAGCGACGCCGGGTCCAAACGGCCTGGGTACCGCGGCAGGCTGACCGGGTCGATGAGTTTCGACGAGGCGTTGCTCGGTGACGCCGACATGCTGGCCAGCCGGGACGAGCAACGGCTGCTCTGGAAGTTGGCCACGGCGGGCGCGCAGGTGCGCCGCGCGATCGACACCGCCGCGGACTTCGGGGTGGAGCGGCTTCGTGGTGAGGTGCCACGGGCGCTGCTGGTGGCCACCGACGCCCCGCCGTCGGCGGCGGCCCGGGTGCTCATCCGGCTCAGCTGCGCGGTGACGCCGTCCGTGCCCTGGCACGGGGTCGAACTGCCGCACTGGGCCGGGCCGTCGGACGCGCTGCTGGTCGGTGCGGTCGACGGACGGCACCCCCGGCTGGCTCAGCTGGTCGACCAGGGTGCCCGGCGTGGGCTGGCCATGGCAGTGGTGGCACCGGCTGGTTCGCAGGTCGCGGCCGCGGCGGGCCGTTCCCCGCTGCACGAACTCGGCGACGGGCTCAACCCGCGCGCCGCCCGCTGGGCGATTCTTGCCCCGCTGCTGCAGGCCCTCGATGCGCTGGGCGTGCATGCCCTGCCGGACTCGTTGTTGAGCGAGATCGCTGACGTCCTGGACGTCACCGCGGAAACATGCCGTCCGGTCGGCGAGGTGTTCACCAACGCGGCCAAGTCGCTGGCGGCCGAATTCTCCGAGACGCTGCCGCTGATCGCCGGTGCGGGCGCGCTGGCCGGCGTCGCCGCCCGGGCCACCGCCGACGCGTTGCAGCTGTGCGCGGGCGTGCCGGCCGTCGCAGTCAGCCTGCCGGACGGCACCGGGCGGGCCGGTGCGCTGCTGCGCGGTGCCGGCCCCGCGGCCCCGGTCGACGTGTTCGCCGACCGCGACGACGAGCCCGGCACGACACGGGCCCGGCTGCTCGTGATCGGCGACGACGGCCGTCCCGACGACCCCAACCTGGGCCCGCGCACCGACGCCCAGATCCAGCTCGACGAGGTGGCCGCCCGCCGGGCCGCGTCCGCGCTGCACCGGCTGGCCAGCCAACTCGGGTTGCGCTCCTCGAGCGTCGACGTACCGCCGGACGCCGCACCGCTCGCGCGCTTCGCCGCGGCGGCAGCGTTCGGCGAGTTCACCGCGGCCTACCTCGCGTTCGGACTCGGGCTGGACCCGGGCTCGGCCAACCCCGCCGAATTGGCGCATTGAATGAGCCACGAAGGATCCTCCAAGGCCGTGCTCGCGGCGCTGGGCGCCAACCTCGGCATTGCGGTGATCAAGTTCATCGCATTCGCGATCACCGGGTCGTCATCGATGCTGGCCGAGGGTGTTCACTCGGTGGTCGACTCGGGTAACCAGGGTCTGCTGATGCTCGGCGGACGTTCCGCGCGCAGGCAGGCCACCCCCGAGCACCCGTTCGGCTACGGCCGGGACCGCTACGTCTACGGGTTCCTCGTCGCGCTCATGTTGTTCTCGGCCGGCGGGCTGTTCGCGATCTACGAGGGCATCGAGAAGATCCGCCACCCGCACCACCTCGAGTCCCCCGCCATCGCCGTGGGGGTTCTGCTCGTCGCGGTCGCGCTCGAGTCCTTCTCACTGCGGACGGCCGTGCACGAGTCGCGCCCGCACAAGGGTAGTGACAGCTGGGTTCAGTTCATCCGGCACGCGAAGGTGCCCGAACTGCCGGTCGTGCTGCTCGAGGACGTCGCGGCGCTGATCGGCCTCGTGCTCGCCCTGTTCGGCGTGGGCCTGTCGACGATCACCGACCAGGCCGCGTGGGACGGCATCGGTACCCTCGCGATCGGCGCACTGCTGATCATGGTTGCCGTCGTCCTCGTCATCGAGACGAAGAGCCTGCTGGTCGGGGAGGCCGCCGCGCCGGCGCAGGTACGGGCCATATCCGCCGCGCTGCTGGGTGCCGGCGTCGACCGGATCATCCATCTGCGCACGATGCACCTCGGGCCGGACGAACTGCTGGTCGGGGCCAAGATCTCGATGCCCGCCGAGCTCCATTTCGGCGAGGTGGCCGCGGCAATCGACGCCGCAGAGGAGCGCGTCCGGGCGGCCGTCCCGTCCGCGCGGGTGATCTATCTCGAACCCGACGTCGATCGCCGGGCAACAGCCGCACCATAGGATGCGACGGTGCCGGTGCCCGCAGTGATCGCGCTCGACGGCGTGATCCGTCACTATGCGTGGGGTTCGCGCACCGCAATCGCGCACCTGCTCGGCATCGAGCCCGACGGCGAACCGGCTGCCGAACTGTGGTTGGGTGCGCACCCGGACGACCCGTCGCCGGTGCCCGGCCACGCCACCACCCTCGATGCGTTGCTCGAGAGCGCGCCCGAAGAAATGCTCGGCATCGCGACCGTGTCCCGCTTCGGCCCGCGACTGCCGTTCCTGCTCAAAGTGCTCGCGGTGCAGACGGCGTTGTCGATGCAGGTGCATCCCACCATCGAGCAGGCGCAGGCCGGTTTCGCGGCCGAGGACGCGGCCGGCGTGGCCCGCGACGCCCCGGAGCGCAACTACCGCGACACCAACCACAAGCCGGAACTGGTCTGCGCCCTCACGCCGTTCGAGGCCCTGTGCGGGTTGCGCCCGGCCGCCGACACCCTGCGCCTGCTCGATGACTGGGGCGTGGCCGAGCTCACGCCTGTCCGCGAGGCGCTTGCCGGCCCGGACGGGCTACGCGCGGCCTTCACCGAGGTGTTGACACTCAGTGACCCGGCACCGATGGTCGCCGCGGTGACTGCGCGCGTCGCTGCCGTCGACGCGGGCGATGAATGGGCCGGTGTGGCGCGGGCCGTGCGGTTGATCGGCGCCGACTTCCCCGGCGATGTCGGTGTGGTGCTCGCCCTGCTGCTCAACTACGTGCGGCTGGAACCGGGGCAGGCGGTGTACCTCAGCGCGGGCGCCGTGCACTGCTACCTGCGCGGGACCGGCGTCGAGGTGATGGCCAACAGTGACAACGTGCTGCGCTGCGGGCTCACCGGCAAGCACGTCGACGTAGCAGAAGTCCTGAAGGTCACCGACTTCAGCCCGCTCGCCGAGCCGCGCTATCGCGCTCAGGATGCCGGCTTCGGCCCGGCTTTCGACCCGCCGGTGCGGGATTTCGCCCTGTCCGTGATCGACCTGGACGCATACCTTGGCTCCTGCGCAGTCGGCGGCCAGGGGCCGTATGTCGTGCTGTGCACCGAAGGCCGGGCACGGATCGACGCGTCGGGGACCGGCCTCGACCTAGCACCGGGCCACGCGGCCTTCGTCGCGGCCCGCGAGGCGGCGTTCACGGTGCGCGGAACGGGGCGGGTCTACGCCGCGACGGTGGGCACGCCCGGCTGAGCCCGCGCAACGTTCGGGCTCCGTCGAGGTGGGTGGGCGATGCCCACCCCGGGCGG
>JALYVG010000071.1 GCA_030853345.1 Actinomycetota bacterium
TTTTTTACCTGACGCTAGCTTAACCGACCGACTGCATGACTAACGATCCCGGCCAGTCTTGGTTACGGCGGCCGCTCCAGTCCAAGGCCTACCCAGACGGGGCGTCCCTAGTCACAGCTCAGTCGTAAGGTGGACGGCATGCCAGTTATCGGTGCCCACGTTGACTCTGTCGACCCGCTGGCCGCCGCGGCAGCCACCGATGCGGCGGCGATCCAGTTCTTCCTGGCCGACCCGCAGGGGTGGAAGGCTCCGGTCGAACACGCGCACGCGGCCGAGATCCGCGACACCGATCTCACCGTGTACGTCCACTCGCCCTACGTGCTCAATGTCGCCACGACGAACAACCGCATCCGCATCCCCAGCCGCAAGCTGCTCGGCCAGCATGCCGCGGCAGCAGCAGGCATCGGCGCCAAGGGATTGATCGTGCACGGCGGGCACCTCAGCGCAGCCGACGACCCCGAAATCGGCTACGACAACTGGCGAAAGACCTTCGCGCGCGCGGCCGACGACGGTGGCTTCGGGCTGCCGATACTGATCGAGAACACCGCGGGCGGCAACAACGCCATCGTCCGGCGCTTCGACCGGTTGGCCCGGCTGTGGGACGTCATCGGCGAGTTCGGTCCCGGGTTCTGCCTCGACACCTGCCATGCCCACGCCGGCGGCGAGGACCTCGTTGGCATCGTCGAGCGCGTCCTGGCGATCACCGGACGGATCGACCTCGTGCACGCCAACGACAGCCGTGACGAGTTCGACTCCGGCGCCGACCGGCACGCCAACTTCGGCAGCGGACGCATCGACGCCGAGGTGATCGCCGAGGTGTGCCGCACGGCGGGCAGCGACGTCATCGTCGAGACGCCTGGCGGCCCTGAAGGTCAGGGCGCCGATATCGCGTTCCTGCGCGGATCACTCGTCTCGGCCTGACGCGGGCGGTGCCAGTCGGGTGCTTCGTCGAAGTATCCGCCGCCGGGATCATCCACCCCGCCGATACGCACGACGTCCAACTCCGGACGCCACATCTCCCGCACGATCAGTCCGGCGAACGCCAGGAGCATGGCATCACGGGCAACCAGGGCCAACATCAGCCAGCCGTAGCCAATGCCGTGCGCTGCCTGTCCTTGGTTGAGCCCGAGCAGCAGTGTCAACGTCAGGAACCAGACCGCGATCTCGGTGAACTGCCAGACCAGGTTCAGTCGCCACCGCGGGCGCGCCAGCGCGAGCAGCGGTACCAGCCACAGTGAGTACTGCGGGCTCCACACCTTGGTGGTGACCAGGAACGCCAGCACAACCAGGAAGGCCAGCTGAGCCAGGCGCGGCTTGACCGGCGCCCGTAGCCCGATCACCACTACCGCCGTGAGCGCCACGAACAGTGCGAGCGCCACTGCGAGACCGGGCGGTTTCCAGAACGAGGCGTCGGCTGCGCCGACCCCGACGTGGAGCACCGTCTTGCCCATCGCCCATACCGTGCTGCGCTCGGTAGGTCGGTCGATGCTGAAACGGTAGAACTCCGACCAGCCGTGGTAGTAGGCCAGCGCGATCGGGCCGTTCACCGCCAGCCACACCAACACCGCTGACACGCAGGTCCACAAGGCGGGGGAGTACTTGCGGGTGCGGACCGCCAGGATCGCGATGGCGAGGAGCAGGAAGATCGGATAGAGCTTCGCCGCGGTGCCCAACCCGATCAAGGTGCCCGCGAGCACCGGCTGTTTTCGCGCCCAGGCCCACAGCGCCGCGCTGGTCAGCGCCATTGCGAGCAGGTCCCAGTTCGAGAACGCGTGCACGACGAGCAGCGGTGACAGCGCGAAAATCGCCGCGTCGTAGGGCCGCCGACGTGCCGCCCCGGCGGTGCTGGCGGTGACCATCAGCCCGCACGCGGCGAGCAGCAGTGCCGTCAGGGACCCGAAGATCACCAACTCCGACCATTGCGTGTGCAGTGCGTGCACGCCCCGCGTGAGCTCGGCGGTGAGCCACATGAACCCGCCAGTGAGCACGGGGTACTCGACGGCGGTGTCGCGGTAGGGCACGGCGCCGACGTCAAGGCGTTCGTCGCTCCACAACGGCACGACGTCGGAATAGCACATGTGCGTGTACTGCTTGCTCCCCGTCCAGTTGCCGTTCACGCACGGCGCCTTCTGCGCGAAGCCGAGCAGCAGCGTGAAGCAGGTCATCGCCATGACGACGCGCATCGGGGTCCACCAGGCGCGCGGGCACGCGCCTGCGTAACGCCCCCACGCGCCGCCGATGATTCGGCTCGCCCGCCCGGCCATAGGGTCGGTGTGACTCGGCGGCGGAAGGTCCGGCTCGCGCGCCATGTCGACCGCGACAGCCGTTGGAGGCGGGGCGGTGAATGTCACCGGCTCATCCTGGCACGAGCGCGTCGAGGGTCGCGTCACTCGACCTTCAGGGGGCGCCCGGATTCGTCGGTGACGGGGTGACGGTCGTGCATTGCTGGCCACCCAGAATCGCCGACGTGCAGGTGAGCGTCGGCTGCGGGGGCGCCGGTGAGCTCGACGTTGACGTCGGCGTGCCGACCGGGGTGGAGGAGAAACCCGTCTTGCGGGTGAAGGTCGGCGTCGGGGACGTCGTCGTCGGGGTCGGCTTCGGCGTAGTGGGGACGCCGGCGGTGCTCACTCCGCCGGTGATCATCTGCTTGCTCGCCATCGGCAGGTTCGGCTTGGCCGCGAGGTAGGTATCCATGAACAGCTTCCACGTCTTGCCCGGCAGATCCGAGCCGTATTCTGCGCCGCCGTAGGAGTTGTAGATCGGTTGCCGGGAATCGCCGCTGCCGGCCCACACCGCCACGCTGATCTGCGGCGTGTAGCCCACCATCCAAGCGTCGCTGTTCGCCGTCGAGCCAGGGATACCCTCCGTCCCAGTCTTCGCGGCGCAGATCCGGCCCCCGGCAAGCGCATCGTTGGACCAGGCGGCGATCGGCTCCAGGGTGAGGGTGACGTCGTTGGCCACCTTCCCGTCCAGCGCGCGCCGGCCGGCCTTCTTGTGCTCGTAGACGGTGTCGCCGGTGGAGTCGACCGCCTTCTGCACGAAGTAGGGGTCGTTGCGCGCCCCGTTGTTCGCGAAGGTGGCGAACCCGACGGCCTGATCGATCGGGCGCACTGCGTAGTCGCCGATACCGATCCCGAACCCGGTTTGGCCGTCTGCGTTCACCAGCGTCTTCTTGCCGAAGCTGTCGGTCTCGGGGATCCCCGCGCTGTGAGCGGTCTCGGCCACGCTGCCGGGGCCAGCCTGTTCGGCGAGCTGGTCGAACGTGGTGTTGAGCGAGTACTTCATCGCCAGGCTCAGCTGCACCGATGCACCGCTGGCGCCTCGGTCGCCCGGGTCGTTGCAAATCTGGCGACCCTGAATCTTCACGCAGTAGCTGCCGTTGACGAAGCTGCTGATGGTCAGCGCCGGCCGGTCGGGCCGCTTCTTCAGCGTCTGGCTGAGCACGGTGGCCAGCGTGTACGGCTTGAATGACGAGCCCGGCGGCCGGGAGCCGATACCTGCGTAGTCGAAGTTGTCGATCTTGCCGGCGTAGTTCTTCCCGTTCGGGCCGCCGTAGTACGCGAGCACTGCGCCGTTCGCGGGGTTCACGGCGACGAGGGCGTTCTTGAGGTTGCGCTGTTGCGGCGTCAGATTGGCGAACGTCTGCTTGACGGAGGACAACGCGATGTTCTGGGCGTTGCGGTCGATCGTGGTCTGGATGCGCAGCCCGCGGGTGTTGATCTCGGCTTCGGTGATGCCGTGCGCCTCCAGATCCTGAATAACCTGGTGCACGATCAGCGCGGTAGGTCCGGTGGTGCCCAGCGAATCGTTGTTCGGCCGATTCACCTTGGGGTAAGTCAGCTTCGCGCCTTGTTCCTTCGTGAGGTGCTTGGTGCTGACCATCCCCCGGATGACGTACCGCCAGCGCGCTCTAGCCTCTTCGGGGTTCGCCGCCGGGTCGTAGTAGCTGGGCGCGCGCAACAGCGCCGCGAGTACTGCACCCTGCGCGGTGTCCAGCTTGCTGACGTCCCGGCCGAAGAACGTCTGCGCCGCAGCTTGGATGCCGTAGGCCCCCCGGCCGAAGTAGACGGTGTTGAGGTAGAACTCGAGGATCTTGTCCTTGGCGTACTGCCGGCTGAGCTTGACGGCGATCGCGAGCTCCTTGAGCTTGCGAGACAAGGTGCGAGCGTCGCTCAGGTAGGCGTTCTTGGCGTACTGCTGGGTGATGCTCGAGCCGCCCTGGGTGTCACCGCCGGACAGGTCTGACAGGGCGGCCCGGACGGTTCCCCTGATCGAGACCCCGGGCTCGGTATAGAAGCCACGGTCCTCGGCGGCCAGCACGTCCCAGCGCACGTTCGTGGGCACCGTGTCGATCGTGACGATCGTGCGATTCACCGTGCCGATGCGCGCCATGACCGAGCCGTCGGAGTACAGGATCGTCGCCACCTGCGGCAGCGGCAGGCTCTCCGGGCGGGGGACGTCGCTGAGCACATAGAACAAGCTCACCGCGGTGACCATGAGGACGGTGATGATGCCGAGCAGCCAGGTCCCGCTCACGCCGAGGCGGCGCAGGACGCGTCGACCACGGCTCATCGCCGCTAGGCGCTGCTTCTTGGCCCGCCGCCGCGCCCGTCGTCTGTCGACCAGCCTGCCCAGTGGTCCACTGTCGGACCCAGTTGCGGGCATGGCCGCCCGGCCGGCGCCGCCTTTCTGCCGTTTTTCCTGTTCGGCCAAGGCGTCAGCCGTCTGCCGCGGTGAGCGAAGCGTCCACCGGTCGGCCGAGGACGAATGAGCGGATCAGGTGGTTCCAGCCGCAGCTGGGGCATACCTCCACCACGTACACGTCGAACTCGGATCGCGTGCCGTCGAGTTGGGCGAGCTCGGCGGCAGTCTTGGCCTGGCCGCTGGTCTTGCCGAGTGACACGCCGAACACATAGTGGACGTGCTGCAGCGTGCGCCGGTCGCACACCGGGCAGGCGACCGGGCTTGGCGTGCCGTAGTGCTTGGCTGCGAGCAACAGGTGCGGGTGCGCGTCGCATGCCTCGGCCCGGGTGCGCCGTCCGCCCGCGACGTCGCCGAGCAGGGCCCGCCGCTGCAGGCCGTAGTCGATGACGTCGCGCTTGCTCACGGCCCGGACTTTACGCGCGGCAGGCCGCTCGCACGCGACAAGCCGAGGCCTTTATCAGGACCCACTTCAGGGGTATAAGCAGGCCCCGGAACGGGCGGGGACGTCGACCCGTCCGCGCACTCCTGCCTCGGATGGCCGGCCCACGGTGATCATCCGAAGGTGGGCGTCGATCCAGCTGCCACTGGGAGCTGATCCACTCAACGTCCAGCGGAAGCAACCGTGGCGACCAGCGTCGGCCGAGGCCAACCCCGTCAGCTCGCGGTGGCCGGCTCGGGATCGGGTGCGGGCTCGGCGGGCGGCGCGGGCGGCGGGGGCGGCGGTGGTGCCGACAGTGACTGTTGCAGGATCTGCGCCACATCGAGGACCTGCACGTGGTCCCGGGCTCCGCCTTCGGCCTTCTTCTGGGTCACCGCATCGGACAGCATCACCATGCAGAACGGGCACGCGGTCGAGATCAGGTCGGGGTCCAGGTCGAGCGCCTCCTCGGTGCGCTCGATGTTGATCCGCTTGCCGATCTTCTCCTCCATCCAGAAGCGTGCCCCGCCGGCGCCGCAGCAGAAGCCCCGCTCCTTGCACCGGTGCATCTCCTGCGACTTCAGCGCGGGAATCGAGGCGAGCACGTCACGTGGCGGCGTATAGACCTTGTTGTGCCGGCCCAGGTAACACGGGTCGTGATAGGTGACGCTCTTGTCGACGGGCTCGACGGGCGTCAGCCGCCCCTCGGCGACCAGCCGCGCGAGCAACTGCGTGTGGTGCACGACCTCGTAATGACCGCCCAACTGCGGATACTCGTTGGCCAGCGTGTTGAAGCAGTGCGGGCAGGTGGCGACGATCTTCAGCGGATCGGCCCGGGTGATCGAGTTCAGCGTCTCGACGTTCTCGGTACCGAGCATCTGGAAGAGGAACTCGTTGCCGAGCCGACGGGCGGGGTCACCAGTACACGTTTCCCCGGTGCCCAGAACGGCGAACTCGACCCCGGCCACGTGCAGCAGTTCGGCGAACGCCCGGGTGACCTTCTTCGAACGGTCCTCGAGCGCGCCCGCGCAGCCCACCCAGAACAGGTACTCGACATCGACGTCCAGCTTGGTTCCGGGGATGGCTCGTCGCACGCTGAAATCCAACGAGTCGAGCCATTCTTCGCGGCCCTTGTCGGCCAGCCCCCACGGATTGCCCTTGTTCTCGAGGTTGCGCAGCATCACGCCGGCCTCGGACGGGAACGCCGACTCGATCAGCACCTGGTAGCGGCGCATGTCGATGATGTGGTCGATGTGTTCGATGTCGACGGGGCACTGCTCGACACACGCGCCGCACGTCGTGCAGGACCACAACACGTCCGGGTCGATGACTCCACCTTGCTCGGCCGTGCCGACGAGGGGGCGCAAGGCCTGCTCGATGTTTGAGCCCGTGACACGCGGGTAACCCGCCTCCGGGACGTGCGTGCCTCGCTCCCCGCCCTCGATCACGGGTGTCTTGAAGTTCGGCGCGGAACCGTCGGGCACGGTCTCGCCGCCGAGTAGATAGGGTGCCTTGGCGAACAGGTGGTCGCGCAGATCCATGATGATCAGCTTTGGCGACAACGGTTTGTCGGTGTTCCACGCCGGACATTGCGATTGGCAGCGGCCGCACTCGGTGCAGGTGGCGAAGTCGAGGTAGCCCTTCCAGGTGAAGTCTTCGATCTTGCCCTTGCCGAACACCGTGTCCTCGGACAGATTTTCAGCGTCGGTGAAGTCGATCGGGTTGCCCTCACCGTCGGCGGCAGGCAGCAGTTCCCGCAGCGCGTCGGGCAATCGCTTGGTGGTGACGTTGAGTGGTGCCGTGGCGATGTGCAGGTGCTTGGAGTACGTCACGATGATCGTGAAGCCGAAGATCACCGCCATCTGCGCGAGCAGGAAGAAGGTCTCCAAGGCCTGGTTGTACGCGCCGTCGCCGAGCAACTGCGCGACCGCGTAGGACGCGAACGGCCACTTCGAGTCGCCGAACGGGAAATGGCCGGTGTTGTATTGCGCGCCGCGATACAACAACAGTGTCGCAACGACGAGGAAGATCATCCCCAGGATGACCCAAGCCGGGCCGGTGTGCGATCCGTAAAAACGGCTGGCCCGCTGTCGGCGGGCCGGGGCGTCGCGCAGCCGGTTGATCGCGAACCAGATGATGCCGAGCAGCACGGCGACGGCGAAGAAGTCCTCGAGGAAGCCGAGCCATTGGCCGCGCCCGACGAACGGGATCGCGAAGTCCCTGCTGATCACCAGGGCGCCAAAGGCCTCGAGGATCGTCAGGCCCAGGATGAGGAAGCCCCAGAACGTGAAGAAGTGTGCCAGCCCCGGGGCGCTCCACTTCAGCAGCTTGCGCTGGCCGAAGACCTCGATGAGCTGGGCCTTGAGCCGCTCGTTCATGCCGTCAGTGCGGCCAGGAGCCGGCTGCCCGGACCGGATCAGCTTGGTCAGCCATAGGGTCCGGCGACCCGCGACCGCAGCGGTAATGACGAGCATCAGTAGAGCGAGGGTCAGGCGCAGCGCCACGGGGCTGGTCTCCTCTTGCGTCACGTCGTCGGGTAGCGCCGCTGAGCCTATTCGGTCCTACTGGGGAGTAACCAGCCAGACGGGACCGGAACCCGGCCCACCATGGTGGAGCCGGACGCGCCGCACGCGCCCTAGCCCGATCACGCTGCGGCAACGATTGCCGAGGACGTGCACAAGCAGGGGTTCCCATCCGCCCACGACTGTGCAACGGTGTACCACTCTGCGGCAAGCTGCTTCTACGTGATGAAAAGCCGGTGAGGGGGTGGCTAGTTTGACTGCCTTGGCGTCGGCGGGGTCGACCCGGTCGGTCGAGCGTGCGCTCGGGCTGCTGTCCGAGGTGTGCGCCGAAGGCTCCATCACCCTGTCCGAATGCGCCCGCCGCGCGCAGCTACCGGCCAGCACCGCATTGCGGCTGCTGCGCACCATGGAAAGTGCCGGCTTCGTGGCGCGCGACGATGACGGATCTTTTCGAGCCGGCGGACGCTTGATCCAGGTCGGCGCGGTGGCCCTGGGCCGTCAGTCCTTGGTGGGGTTGGCCGAGCCAGGCATGCAGCGCATCGTGGCCGCGACGGGTGAATCGTCCTATCTTGCCATTGCCGGTCCCCGCGAGACTGCGATTTACATCGCGATGGTCGAGGGCACGCACGCCGTGCGGCACACCAGCTGGGTCGGCCGCGCGGTGTCGCGGGTCGATCTTGCCGTCGGCCGCGCGCTCGCCGGCGACCCCACCGCCACCGGCTATTTCGCCGAGCGCGATCGGCTGGAACCCGACGTCACCGCGATCGTGGCCTCGATCCCCCGGCCCGGTGGGATCGCCGGAGCACTGAGTGTGCTCGGTCCGACGTATCGCATCAACGACGCGGCGATGCACGAATACGGCGAGATCGTGTGGCGTGAGGCGCAGGCGATCGCTGAACAGCTCGGCCTGCCGAGCAGTGCCCAGCTTCGAGGAGAGGTGACCGGCAAGTGATCCGGTTCGAATCAGTGACGAAGCGCTATCCGGACGGGACGGTCGCTGTCGACAACTTCGATCTGGTCGCTCCCTCCCGGCAGATCACGGTCCTGGTGGGCCCGTCGGGCTGCGGAAAGACGACCTGCCTGCGCATGATCAACCGGATGATCGACCCGACCTCGGGCCGCATCTGGCTCGACGACCGTGACACGTCGAAGGGGCGGCCCTCCCAACTGCGGCGGGGCATCGGTTACGTCATCCAGCACGCCGGGCTGTTCCCGCACCGGACGATCCTCGACAACGTCGCCACCGTGCCCCTGCTGCTCGGCACCGACCGGCGTACCGCGCGGGCCAAGGCCATGGAGCTGCTCGAACGCGTCGGACTGTCACCGCAGCTCGCCGACCGGTACCCGGCCCAGCTGTCCGGCGGTCAGCAGCAGCGGGTGGGAGTCGCCCGGGCGCTGGCCGCCGATCCACCGGTGATGCTGATGGACGAACCGTTCTCGGCGGTCGACCCGGTGGTGCGCGCCCAGTTGCAGGAGGAATTCCTTCGGCTGCAGGCCGAACTCGGCAAGACGATCGTGTTCGTCACCCACGACATCGACGAGGCGATCAAGCTGGGCGACCAGGTTGCCGTGATGCGCGTGGGCGGCAAGCTGGCCCAGCTGGCCACCCCCGCCGAGTTGCTGTCCCGCCCGGCCGACGCATTCGTGGCCGGCTTCGTCGGACGCGACCGCGGCTATCGGGCGCTGGGGTTCGCCGAAGCCGGCGCGCTGCCCCTCACCGATGAACCTGTGGTGCGGCTCGGGGACGACCTGGCGAGCGCACGGGACCGGGCCAGGGACGGCTGGGCGCTGGTGGTCGATGCCGAAGGGCGTCCACAAGGCTGGCTGGCGGTGCGGGGCCTGGCCGATGACGCGTTGCGCGGGGAGGTCACCCCTGACCTGCTCAACCTCGGTGGCACCCTGGGATCAGAGGCCGGGACGCTTCGCGAGGTGCTCGACGCCGCGTTGTCCTCGCCGAGCGGCCGCGGCGTCGTGGTGCACGACGACGGCACCTTCGCCGGCACCGTCACCGCGTCCGAGGTACTGGCCCGGATCGAGGATCGTGCCGTGGCTGGACGGCAGCAGGCCGAGACCTACGCCGCCGAGGTGCTCGCCGGTGGCCCCACCGGTAACGCCGAGGTGGCGCCATGAGCGAGTTGTGGCAGTACTTGCGGGACAATCAGAGCGACATCGCGCAGTGGACCTGGACGACGGTCTGGTTGGCCGGCGGCTCGTTGCTCGCCGGGCTGATCATCGCCCTGCCGCTGGGCTGGGTGGCCAACCGGTACCGGTGGAGCTACCCGCCGCTGGTCACCCTCGCCGGGTTGATCTACACGATCCCGTCCCTGGTGCTGTTCGTGACAATGCCCGGCCTGCTCGGCACCAAAGTGCTGGACCCGATCAACGTGGGCGTGGCGCTGACGGCCTACACCGTGGCGCTGCTGGTACGAGTAGTGGCTGACGGGCTGGCGTCGGTGTCCGCCGACACCCTGGCCGCCGCGTCGGCCATGGGTTATACCGGCCGGCAGCGGCTGTTCGCGGTGCAGTTCCCGATCTCGATTCCGGTTATCGGGGCCGGGCTGCGCGTGGCCGCCGTGTCCAACGTCAGCCTGATCTCCGTCGCGTCGCTCGTCGGCGTGGCCCAGCTCGGCGAATTGTTCGTCCGCGGCAGCCGCGGCATCACGCTCGTACCGATTGTTCTCGGCGTCGTCATCATCATGTTGCTGGCCTTCGCGTTCGACGCGGTGATCCTGGTAGCCATGCGGCTGATGACGCCGTGGCAGCGCGCGGCGAGGGCTCGATGAGCGCGCACCCATTCCTAGCCGACGGCAGCGACCGGCCGCCGCTGGGCCAGGTCACCGTCTGGCTGAACGACCCGTCGAACTGGACAGGCCCGAACGGGTTGCTGTTCCACCTGCGCCAACACATCGTCTACACGGTCGTGGCGGTCGTCATCGCGCTGCTGATCGCGTTGCCCATCGGCCTCCTGGTCGGGCACACCGGGCGGGGATCCTTCCTGGTCGGCGGTCTGACGAACGGGCTGCGCGCGGTCCCGTCTCTCGGCCTGGTCGTGCTGCTGGTCGTGTGGCTGTCACCGAAGATCCATCTGCTGCAGACCGTGCCCGGAGTGGTCGATCACCGCGGTTCGCTGCCCTATCTCATCCCGGTCGAGATCGTGCTGGTGTTGCTGGCGATACCGCCCATCCTGACCAATACCTATGCAGGCGTGCAGAACGTCGATCCGGAGGCACGCGATGCTGCCAAAGGCATGGGGATGACCGGTTTCCAGGTCGTGCGCAAGGTCGAACTGCCGTGCGCCCTGCCGCTGATCATGTCCGGGCTGCGCAGCTCGGTGCTCCAGGTCATCGCCACGGCCACGATCGCGGCGTTCGCGCCGTTCCTCGGCGGGCTGGGCCTCTACATCATCAACGGTGCGCAGGTGATCAACGATCCGCACAACGGTTACCCGGCGATGGTCGGTGCCGGCCTGGTCGTGGCTGCGCTGGCGTTGGTCGCCGAGCTGTCTCTGCTCCTGGCGCAGCGCTACGTCGTCTCGCCCGGCATCTCCGGGCGGTTCCGCAAGTCCAAATCCACCGTGCAGGCGCCCGACGGCTCGGCTGTCGGGATGGAGCTGGCGGGGGTGTGAGCCGAAGCAGAGGGCTCGACGTCAGAGCAGAATCCTTAGACAAGACAGGGAGAACAATGAAGCGCATCTACCTCGTGCCGGCCACCATGCTGAGCCTTTCCATGGCTCTGGCGGGCTGCGGCAGCAGTGGCAGCTCGAACAAGTCATCGGCACCGGCCGGCGGTGGCTCGTCATCGGCACCGACGACCTCCGCCTCGGGTTCGAGCACCGCATCCGAAGCTCCGCTGCCCACGAGCACCGCGACCTACCCGGCGGGCACCGGTTCGATCACTATCGGCTCGGCCGGCTTCGCAGAGAACGAGATCCTGGCCGAGATCTACGCCGGCGCGATGCAGGCCAAGGGCGTCAAGGTGTCCAAGAAGCTCAACATCGGTGAGCGGGCCCAGTACATCGCCGCGCTCAAGGACGGCTCCATCGACTTCATCCCGGAGTACAGCGGCTCCATCCTGTCCTTCCTCGACGCCAAGGCGAGCGCGAAGTCACCGGCTGAGGTGTACACCGCGTTGGAGTCGGCGGTACCGAGTACGCAGGCCGTCCTTAACCCCGCCGCGGCACAGGACAGTGACACGATCACCGTCACGAAGGACACCGCCGACAAGAACAAGCTGAAGACGATCGGCGACCTGGCCAGCGTGGCGAGCGGGTTCACGCTCGGTGCACCGCAGCAGTTCCAGACCCGCCCGGACGGCGTCCCGGCACTCAAGACCGTCTACAGCGTCACCTTCGGGACGTTCACGCCACTGCAGGCCGGCGGGCAGATCACGGTCACCGCGCTGAAGAACGGCACAGTCGATGCAGCCGACATCTTCTCGACCGACCCGTCGATCGCGGCGAACAACTTCGTGTCTCTCGTCGACGACAAGAGCATGTTCGCGGCGCAGAACGTCGTCCCATTGGTGAACAAGGCCAAGATGACGCAGACGATCGCGGACGCGGCCAACGCCGTCTCGGCGAAGCTCGACACGAAGACCCTGGCCGAGCTCGTCGGCAAGGTGCAGAACGACAAGCAGTCCGCTGCGGCGGTGGCCAAGGCGTGGCTGACGAGCGTCGGCCTGGGCTGACGTACTCGGCGTGACGGTGCGGCCCGGGATGCACGGTGTCCCGGGCCGCTCCGCGTCCGGTCTCACGCCGGGTCGTCGATCGCCTTCCGGGCGCCAGAACGACTGTCCGTGCCCCGGTCCAGTTTCCAGTCGTCGATCACGACCGACCACGACCATCCGCGCCGCGCTCCACGCCACGGCATCGTGATGTGATCACGGCCGAGGATCCCGCGCGGCGCAGGCTCGCGCCCTTGCGTGGCACCCTGGCCCGGTGACCTTTGACGGGATGTGGGCCGAGCTGGCTGACCTGGGCCGCGATCCGGCGACGAACGGCTACCGCCGCTTCGCCTGGACCCGCACGGATCACGACCTGCGCGAGTGGTTCTGCGCGGCGGCCGAGTCACGCGGACTCGAGGTCACCGTCGACCGCTGCGGCAACCAGTGGGCCTGGTGGGGCGACCCGGATCGCTCGCCTGGCGTCGTCACCGGCAGTCACCTCGACTCGGTCCCCGACGGCGGTGCCTATGACGGGCCGCTCGGGGTCGTCTCATCCTTCGCGGCGGTCGAGGAGTTGCGCAAGCAGGGATTCGTACCGGCGCGACCGCTCGGAGTCGTCAACTTCTGCGACGAGGAGGGTGCTCGGTTCGGCATCGCCTGCACCGGCTCGCGGCTGTTGACCGGTGCACTCGGCGCCGAACGCGCGCTCGCCCTGCGCGACGCGGACGGCGTCACGATGGCCCAGGCACTGGGTGCGGCGGGCCGCTCGACCGACATCGGCCCCGACGACGACGCGCTGGGCCGCGTGGGCGCGTTCGTGGAACTGCACGTCGAGCAGGGCCGTGGCCTCGTCGACCTCGGTGCGCCGGTCGGTGTCGCCGGTGCGATCTGGCCGCACGGCCGCTTCCGGGCCGAGCTGCCCGGCGAGGCGAACCACGCCGGCACGACCCGGCTGGCCGACCGCGCCGATCCCACGCTGGCCTATGCGCGATTGATCCTCGCCGCTCGGGAATCGGCGCAACGCCACAGCGCCGTCGCGACCTGCGGCAAGGTTCGTATCGACCCCAACGGCGTCAACGCCATCCCGTCGCTCGTCACCGCCTGGATCGACGCCCGCGGCCCGGCGAGCGACGATGTCCGCGCGGTCGTGGCCGAACTGACCGCGCTGACCGTAGGAGCCGGGGGCACGCTGACCGAAGAGTCCTGGACCGAGGCCACCACGTTCGACCCCGACCTGCGCACGCGACTGAGCAGCGCGCTCGGTGAACCGCCGGTGCTCGACACCGGGGCGGGGCATGACGCAGGGATCCTGGCCAGCCACCGCGTGGCGACAGGGATGATCTTCGTCCGCAACCCGACTGGCGTCTCGCACTCTCCTGAGGAGTTCGCCGAGCGCGACGACTGCCTGGCCGGCGTCGCCGCACTGACCACGGTGCTGGCCGAGCTAGCCGGGACCCCGGCGTGAGGTTCACCGTCCTGTTCGTCTGCACCGGCAACATCTGCCGATCCCCCATGGCCGAGCGACTGTTGCAGGCCCGGATCGACGCGAGCCTGCCGTTACGAACCGCGAGCGCGGGCACCGCCGGCCTCTCGGGTTGGGGGATGGACGCGCCGTCCGCGCTCGTGTTGCGTGAACTCGGCGGTGACGGCGAGGGGCACAGCGCACAACGGCTCAGCCCTCGGCTCGTCGCCGACGCCGACCTGATCCTGACCGCCGAAGTCGAGCACCGCGACGCCGCCATCCGGGCGGATCACTCGGCGCGCGGCCGGGCGTTCACCTTGCGGGAGTTCGGCCGACTCGG
>JALYVG010000193.1 GCA_030853345.1 Actinomycetota bacterium
CGCTAGCGCCACACGACCCACCCGGAGTACGGTCGGTGAGTCGACAGGCGTCGGGTCCAAGTCATCTGAGAGACCTCGTGACTGGCACACCGTTGGTCGGCACCGACGGCGCCGTGATGGCATGATCATCCATCACGGTGCCGGTGTGGTTGACCAAGGCCCTTCCGACATTATCGTCTACGGGAAGCGCTATGACGCCTGCCCTGGAGCCCATCGTGCTGTCGCCCGGAGACGGGCCAACGCTCGACATGGGTCAGTTGGAGCGGATCGTGTTCAAGGCCGTCGGCCCGACGACGGGAGGGGCGTTCGACCTCGCGGTCGCCGGATAAAGACGCTAGTAGTCTCACGCCCGGCGGGCGACCCTCCCGTCGCAGTGTCGGCAGCGGGCGACGATCGATCCGGGAGGCCAGGGGTCGGTCACTCCGTCGAGCCGGATGCCGAACAGCGAGGCGTGTAACCAGGACTCGCTGCGCGCACCGACCCAGCGGGGTAGTGCCCGCGATCGCGGGCCACGGTGCCGCCGCCGGGCAGGCCGGGACCGCTTGCGTCCCCCTACGATGCCGCCCACCACGTGCGCCGCCACACGGTGACCCCCTAGCCCGGCAACCTCGGGCCGCAGGCACGGGGTACTAGTGTCCCGGGCCGTTAATTCGTTTTAGAAGTCGTCCGAGGGAGGCGAGGATCTCCTCGGCGCTCTTGGTCCAGATGAACGGTCTCGGGTTCTCGTTCCAAGCCTTGACCCAGGCACGGATGTCTTTCTCCAGGGCCTGCACGCTGCGGTGGTCGCTGCGCTGCAGGAGTTGTTCGGTGAGGTAGCCGAACCAGCGTTCTACCTGGTTGAGCCAGCTGGAGTAGGTCGGCGTGTAGTGCATGTGGAAGCGGGGATGGGCGGCCAGCCACTTGCGGATGGCGGGGCTCTTGTGGGTGCCGTAGTTGTCGCAGACCAGGTGCACGTCCAGATCGTCGGGGACCTCTGCGTCGATCTTGGCCAGGAACTTCCTGAACTCGACCGTGCGGTGCCGTCGGTGCAGCGAGCTGATCACGGCGCCGTCGGTGGCGTTGAACGCCGCGAACAGGCTCGTCGTGCCGTGCCGGACGTAGTCATGGGTGCGTTTCTCCGGCATGCCGGGCATCATCGGGAACGCCGGCTGGGAGCGGGCCAGGGCCTGTACTTGGCTCTTCTCGTCCACGCACAGCACCACCGCGGCCTCGGGCGGGTTGAGGTAGAGCCCGACGACGTCGAAGACCTTGTCCACGAACAGCGGGTCATTGGACAGCTTGAACCCCTCGGCCCGGTGCGGCTTGAGCTCGAACGCCCGCCAGATCCGTCCGATGCTGGACTTGGACAATCCGCTGTGTTTCGCCATCGATGCCCGCGACCAGTGTGTGGCGTTCTTCGGTGTCGACTCCAGCGTGGCCACCACCACGTCCTCGACCTGTTCGGCGGTGATCGAGGCCGGCCGCCCCGGGCGAGGGTCGTCGTCCAGCCCGTCCAGTCGCAGCTCACAGAACCGCGAGCGCCACTTGCCCACCGTCGGCTGAGAAACGCGTTCGCGCGCCGCGACCTCCTTGTTGCTGAGCCCCGCCGCACAGCCCAGCACGATCCGTGAGCGCAGCGCCAACGCCTGCGCGGACTTGCGACGCCGCGCCCACCGCTGCAACTGCTCGCGCTCGGCATCGGTCAACTCCAGCAGGGCCTTCGGGCGTCCCGTTCTTGGCATACCCCAATTCTACGACATATCTAACGAATTACTGACGCGTGACACTAGGCGCACGTGCTTGAGCTCTCCTCATCGTTCCTGGCTTTGGCACCTTGCCTTCGGGCAGGTTGCCGGACCGTCAGACACTTCGCCGGGTCGCTCATCGTCGTGCGCCAGCTACATCGGATCTGTAGCAGATCCGCTACCGGCGGTGGACCCGGTGGCGAGGACAGCGACATGATGGGCGCAGGCGTGTGAATGGAGGCCAGCCCGTGACGGCCGCGAGCATTCGGTACATCGTGAACGATGTGGATGCGGCGATCGCGTTCTACTGCGGTCAGCTGGGCTTCAGCGAGCAGATGCATCCGGCGCCGAGGTTCGCCATGCTGGTTCGCGGCGGTCTGCGTCTGGTGTTGAGCGCGCCAGGAGGTGGCCCTGGCGGCGGTCAGCCGATGCCGGACGGGACACTGCCCGAGCCGGGTGGCTGGAACCGGTTCTCGCTCGAGGTCGACGACCTGGAGCTCAAGGTGGCGCGGCTGCATGCGGCCGGTGCCCGGTTCCGCAACGACATCGTCACAGGAG
>JALYVG010000195.1 GCA_030853345.1 Actinomycetota bacterium
ATGACTAGCGGCGGCAGCAACCTCCCGTTCGGGTTCGGCAAGGATGACGGTGAGCCGGGCGGGGGCGGCGACCTGTCCGGAGCCATGCCGTTGTTCGCCGAACTGCAGAAGCTGATGTCGTGGTCAGGCGGGCCCGTCAACTGGGATCTGGCCCGGCAGCTGGCTGTGTCCAGCCTCGGTGGCGCACAGGAAGAGGTGAGCGCGGCCGAAGCAAGCGCCGTGGCCGACTCGGTGCGGCTCGCCGACCTCTGGCTCGACGCGGTCACCGACCTGCCGTCGGGGGTCACGTCGGTGGAGGCGTGGACGCGCCTGGAATGGATCTCCAAGACGTTGCCGGTGTGGGCCCTGCTGTGCGACCCGGTCGCCACGCGGGTGGTGGCCGCGATGTCATCGGCGATCCCGGCCGAGCAATTGGCCGAGATGGGGACGGGTAACCCGCTGGCCGGGATCATGTCCCAGGTCGGTGGCTTGATGTTCGGCGCCCAGGTCGGCCAGGGCCTCGGCGGGCTCGCCCAAGAGGTCGTCGCCTCGACCGATGTCGGCTTGCCCCTCGGGCCGATCGGCGTGGCCGCGCTCGTCCCGCAGAACGTGGCCGCGTTCGGCGCCGGCCTGCAGCGTCCCGACGACGAGATCCGCCTCTACCTCGCCCTGCGCGAGGCCGCCCACCAACGGCTTTTTGCGCATGTCCCGTGGCTGCGCCAGCGGTTGCTCGACACGGTCGAGGCGTACTCGCGCGGCATCAGTGTGGACATGTCAGCGATCGAGCAGGCCATGGGCGAGATCGACCCGGCCAACCCGGAGAGCGTGCAGAACGCCTTGGCCGGCGGTCTGTTCGCACCGCAGGAAACGCCCGAGCAGCAGGTCGCTTTGCGCCGGCTGGAGACTCTGCTCGCGCTCGTCGAGGGCTGGGTCGACGCGGTGGTCGCTGCCGCGGCCAACGACCGCATGCCCGGCGCAGAGGCGCTGCGTGAAGCCTCACGGCGGCGGCGTGCCACCGGCGGCCCGGCCGAGCAGACCTTCGCCACACTCGTCGGGTTGGAGTTGCGCCCGCGTCGGCTGCGCGAGGCGGCCGCGTTGTGGTGGAGCGTCACCGAGAAGCACGGCGTCAGCGGGCGCGACGCAATCTGGTCACACCCGGACCTGCTGCCCAGCGCCGAGGACCTCGACGACCCGCTCGGTTACGCCGACACGATCGGCGGGCACCAGCTCACCGGCTTCGAGGACCCGCCGGCGCAGGAGCAGAGCCCGTCATAGAACGTCGGGCTCGACGTCGCCGGCCAGGTCGTCGGCGATGGTCAGGCCGGCCGCGGCACTGATGCCGTCGAGGTAGCCGCGTGCTCGCTCGGTGCGCGGGTAACGCCCGACCAGGGCCCAGAAGTCGCGCCCGTGCCCGGGCACGAGCAGGTGTGCCACTTCGTGCAGCAGCACGTAGTCCTGCACCCACGACGGCATCGGGCGCAGCTTGTCCGACAGCCGGATGGTGCGATCGGACGGTGTGCACGACGCCCACCGGGTGCGCATAGTGCTCACCCACCGCACGCTGAGCGGCTCGGCCCGGGCGTCGAGGAATTCGGCCGACAACTCACTGGCCCGCCGCAGCAGCGCGGCGTCGGTGCCGGCCCGGCGGGTACGCCCGCGCGTGCCGGTGTCGAGGCGGGCGACCATCTTGGCCACCCATTGGGCCTCTTCGGCACGGGTGAAGCGGGCCGGGATGAGCACGACGATGCGCTCGCCGTCGCGATAGGCCGACACGGTGCGGCGGCGCCGTACGCTGCGCCGGACCTCGACATTCGCCCCGCCGGAAACAGCCATGACGCACACGGTAGCCCGCCGGGCCGACAGCGTGGCGTTGCCCAGGCTCCGGCCGCCATCCACAGCCCGGCTCCCGGAATTGGACATTATCCACAGGGTTATCCACAGGTGTGGACACGTCAATGCGAACTTGAGGCTTGCCGATAACCCCGCCGATTAAGCCGGCTGGCCCTGTGGATAACCGAACCCCAACGCCCTCGGTAGTGCCACGGTGAGCGCATGCCACGCACACACCCCGTCGACGTGATGCTGAACCCGGCCGCCCGGCTGCTGTGGCGGGGAGACGACGTCGTCCAACTCGAACTCGGGGCCCGCGCAGTGCTCGTCGAGGGCCTCGACCCAGCTAGTGCGCGGCGGCTGGCGTCCTCGCAGAGATCGGCGCCCGACACCGCGTTGACGGTCGCCGAGGGGGCCAGCCGGCGGTCACTGGATAGCCTCACCGAGGCCGGCTACCTGTGGCCCAGGGACGACCCCGGGACCGGGGCGCAGGCCGACGCAGACACCAGGCGGGTGCCCCCCTCGCCCCGGCTGGCCGCAGAACTGGGCGCGCTCACCGCGCGACACGGGCAGCGTGCGGCGGAACTACTCAACGCCCGCCGGCACTGTGCAGTGTCCATCCACGGTGCGGGACGGGTCGCAGCCCACGTCGCGGCGCTGCTCGCCGCCGCAGGCATCGGCCGGGTCTACGTCGTCGAGGCCGACGATGTGCGCCTGCACCAGGCGATGCCGGGCGGGCTCGACCCGGGCGACGAAGGCAGGCGGTTCGTCACCGCGGCCAACGCCGCGGTGCGGCGGGCGGCACCGGAGGCCGACACCACTCCGCTGCCGATGGGCGAGCGTCCCGATCTGGTCGTCCTGGCCATCGACGAGCCCATCGACGGTGACCGGCGGGCTGCGCTGCACGCCCGGGACTGTGCCCACCTGGCGGTTCGTCTGGGCGCAGACCACGGGGTGATCGGGCCACTCGTCATCCCCGGGCTCACCAGTTGCCTGCAGTGCGCCGACCTGCACCGCCGCGACCGCGACCCGGCGTGGACGGCGTTGGCCGTCCAGCTCACCGTCGCCCGGCGGCATGGGGGGCCCTCCGACGTCGCGTTGGCCACGCTCACCGCCGGAGTCACGGCAATGCAGGCGCTGACCTACCTCGACGGGGGCGAACCGGCCGTCGTCGAAGGAACGCTCGAGGTGCAACTGCCCGACTGGCGAATCCGGCGGCGGACGTGGCCCGTCCACCCGAGTTGCGACTGCAGTCGCAACCCTGCGGCACAATGATCTCGTGAGCGACATCCCGCAGCGCCGCGTGGCCCGCACCGCCAAGCTCGCCTCGCTGCCGTTGGGCGTCGCGGGGCGGGCGACCGTCGGGCTCGGCAAGCGGATTTCCGGCAAGTCGGCCGACGCGGTCACCGCCGATCTGCAGGCCCGCACCGCCGAACAGTTATTCAGCGTGCTGGGCGAACTCAAAGGCGGGGCGATGAAGTTCGGCCAGGCCTTGTCGGTGTTCGAGGCCGCGCTGCCCGAGGACACCGCGGCGCCGTACCGCGCGGCGCTGACCAAGCTGCAGGAAGCCGCACCGCCGATGCCCGCCACGACCGTGCACCGGGTACTCGACGAACAGTTCGGCCGGCGCTGGCCCGATCGCTTCCAATCATTCGACGAGGTCCCGGCCGCGGCGGCCAGCATCGGCCAGGTGCACCATGCGGTCTGGGCCGACGGCCGCGAGGTCGCGGTCAAACTGCAGTACCCCGGTGCCGGGCCGGCGCTACTGGCCGACTTCACCCAGCTCTCGCGGATGGCCTGGCTGTTCGCGCGGATGTCACCGGGTCTCGAGGTCAAGCCGCTGCTGGCCGAGTTGAAGCACAGGGTTCTGGAAGAGCTGGACTACGCCCTGGAAGCCGACGCCCAACGTCGCTTCGCCGCCGCGTTCGCCGACGACCCCGACATCGCAGTCCCCCGGGTGGTAGCAAGCGCACCCAAGGTGATCGTCACCGAGTGGCTCGATGGCACCCCGCTGTCGCGCATCATCGCGAATGGCACGCAGGTCGAACGCGATCAGGCGGGCTCACTACTGGCTCTGCTGCACTACTCCGCACCGGCGCGGGCCAAGCTGCTGCACGCAGATCCACACCCCGGCAACTTCCGCATCCTGGCCGACGGCCGCCTGGGCGTCGTCGATTTCGGTGCGGTGGCCCGGCTGCCCGACGGCTTCCCCGAGCCGCTTGGTCGGCTGACCCGGCTCGCCCTCGATCGTGACAGCGACGGCGTTCTGCGCGAGATGCGCGCCGAGGGGTTCCTGCGGGCCGGCGTCGCGGTCGACCCACAGCAGGTCATGGACTACCTCGGCCCCATCGTCGCCCCGCTCGTCACGCCGACCTTCACCTTCAGCCGCGAGTGGATGCGTCACCAGGCCAGCCGGATCGCCGACCCACGTAGCCAGGACGCCCGCGTCGGCCGCCAGTTCAACCTGCCGCCGTCCTACCTGCTGATCCACCGGGTCACGCTCGGCTCCATAGGCGTGCTCTGCCAACTCGGCGCGACCGCGCCCTACCGCGCGCTGGCCGAGCAGTGGCAGCCCGGTTTCGCCCAGCCAGCGGCGTGACGAGCCAGCCCGCTCCCGAGAGCATTTTCACCTACGGCGCGCCCGCGCTGAAGTTCGGCGACGGCGCCTCCGACGAGATCGGCTACGACCTGGCCCAGCTGGGCGCCCGGCGCGCGCTGGTGATCACCGACGCCGGGGTGGCGGCGACCGGGGTGCCCGAGCGAGTGGCGGCGCAGATGGCGCAGTTCGGTGTCGAGGCAGCCGTGTTCGACGGCGTGCGCATCGAGCCGACCGACGCCAGCATGCAGACCGCGATCGAATGGGCACGGGACAACGGGCCGTGGGATGCATTCGTCGCGGTGGGCGGCGGGTCGAGCATCGACACGGCCAAGGCCGTCAACCTGTTGCTGAGCAATCCGGGCGAGCTGATCGACTACGTCAACGCACCAGTCGGCGGCGGCCGGGCACCGGGAAACCCGCTGTGCCCGATGATTGCCGTGCCCACGACCACCGGCACGGGCGCCGAGAGCACGACCATCTGCGTGATGGACGTGCTGGCGCAGCGGGTGAAGTCGGGCATCAGCCACGCCCGTTTGCGCCCCACTCTCGCCGTGGTCGACCCGGCGCTGACCATGACCCAGCCAGCCGGTGTCACCGCGTCGGCGGGGATGGACATCCTGTGTCACGCCCTCGAGAGCTACACCGCGCGGCCCTACACCGCGGGGGCACGCAAGGATCCGGCCGATCGGGTGCCCTACTGCGGCTCAAACCCGATCTCGGACATGTGGTCGGAAAAGGCGCTGGCCCTGATGGCGACGAGCTTCCGACGGGCCGTGTCGCACGGCGAGGACCGCGCCGCCCGCGCCTCGATGGCTCTGGCCGCGACGTTCGCCGGGCTGGGCTTCGGCAATGCAGGGGTGCATATCCCGCACGCCAACGCCTACCCCATCGCCGGCCAGGTTCGAGACTTCCACCCGGCCGACTACCCGGCCGGCGAGGCCATGGTGCCGCACGGCATGTCCGTTTCACTCACCGCGCCCGAGGCGTTCCGGTTCACCTTCGACGCGGCGCCGGACCGGCACGTGCGCGCCGCGCGCTTGCTGGACCCGGGCGCCGACATGCCCTCGGATCCAGCCGCTTTGCTGCCCGGCGTGCTCACCGCCGT
>JALYVG010000007.1 GCA_030853345.1 Actinomycetota bacterium
CGTAACGCTGCCGCGTCGTCGTCGGTCCACCCGTGCGCGCGGAGCCACGTGCCCGCACCGCCGTACTCGGTGGCCAGCCGGTCGAGTAGCTGCTCCATGGTCGCCGCGCGTGGGCGGTGCTTGTCGATCGACTGGTTGGCCAGGTCATCGGCATAGGTGCGCGAGGCCTTGAGCCGGGCGAAGATTGCCTCGATTCGTTCGGCACTGCGCGCATAGTCCTCGACGATCGCCTCGCGGGTCACCCCCACCTCGGCCAGCGCCACCGCAATGACTACCCCGGTGCGATCCTTGCCTGCTGCACAATGCACGATCGTCGCGCCGTCGGTGTCGGCAATGAGCCGCAGCGCGCCCACTACCGAGTCCGGGCGCTCGTCGAGGTAACGCTGGTACACGCCGGATGCGCCGACGCGGACCGTGCCTGGTTCACCCCAGTCAGTGCCTCGGTTCTGCCACGGCAACACCACTGGCGCGTCGTCGTCGAGTGCCCCCGCGTCGGTGTTGCGGCCCGCCTCCGGGAGCAAGGAGAAGTGCGCGATCTCCACCGCAGGCTCGCGGGTCAGCGGCCCGGGCCCTTCGGCATCGAGTTCGACGCCGGTGCGCAGGTCGGCAACGGCGCGCACGTCGTGCTCGTCGCGCAGCACCCGGACGTCGTCCTCGGTCAGGCCCTGAAGGTTGTCGGAGCGGATGAGCCGGTTCGGCTGGATGCGCTGGCCGTCGTCGGTCGGCAGACCGCCGAGGTCGCGCACATTCGCCGCGCCGTCGAGGTCGATCCAGCGCGCAGACGTCACACTGCGACCCTACCGAGACCCGGCCCCCGCAACTGTCGCCTCCGCACCGGTGCACGCGGTGCTCAATCGAGGTCAGAAGGCGGCTTCGGGCAGGTCCATCAGCGAGTTGTCGACGGACTCCGAGATGGCGCGCCGGGCGGCGAGTTCGGGCAACACGGTCATCGCGAAGAACCGCGCCACGGCGGGCTTGCCCTCGTAGAACGTCCGGTCGGCCTCGGTCAGGCCGTCCGAGTCCAGCTTCGTCAGCGCGACGGCCGCTTGGCGCAGCAACAGGTAGCCGACCATCAGGTCGCCGGCCGAGAGCAGCAGCCTGGTGGTGTTCTGGCCGACCTTGTAGACGTTGCGCACGTCTTCCTGCGCGCTCATCAGCTGGGTGTACATCGCGCCGACGATCCCGCCAAGATCCTCGAGGCCCTTCTGCACCGCCGCGCGCTCTTCCTTGAGCCGTCCCTCGCTGGCGATCGACTCGAGGAACCGGGTGATCTCGGCCGACAGCGCGCCGAGCGCCGCACCCTTGTTGCGGACGATCTTGCGGAAGAAGAAGTCCTGGCCCTGGATGGCGGTCGTGCCCTCGTACAACGTATCGATCTTGGCGTCGCGGATGTACTGCTCGAGGGGATAATCCTGTAGGTAACCCGAGCCGCCGAAGGTCTGCAGCGCCTGGGCCAGCTGGTCGTAGGAGCGTTCGGAACCGGCGCCCTTGACGATGGGCAGCAACAGGTCGTTGATTGCCTCGTCGAGGGTGACGTCTGTGCCCTCGTGCTCGCCGATGATGATGCGATCCTGCGCGGCGGCGGTGTAGAGCACGAGCGCACGCATGCCCTCGGCGTAGGCCTTGTTCAGCATGAGGCTGCGGCGCACGTCCGGGTGGTTGATGATCGTGACCCGCGGCGCGGTCTTGTCCGAGGCCTTGGTCAGGTCGGCGGACTGCACGCGGGTCTTGGCGAAGGCGAGCGCGTTCAGGTAGCCGGTCGACAGCGTGGCAATGGCCTTGGTGCCAACCATCATGCGGGCGTGCTCGATGACCTGGAACATCTGCGCGATGCCGTCGTGCACGTCACCCACGAGCCAACCGACAGCTGGGTCACCGGCGTTCTCCCCGAAGCGCAGCTCGCAGGTGGTCGAGGCCTTCAGCCCCATCTTGTGCTCCACATTGGTGACGTAGACGCCGTTGCGCTCACCCAGCTCGCCCGTCTCGACGTCGAAGTGGAACTTGGGCACGACGAACAGCGACAGCCCCTTGGTGCCGGGGCCGGCACCCTCGGGCCGGGCCAGCACCAAGTGCACGATGTTCTCGGTGAGGTCCTGCTCGGCCGAGGTGATGAACCGCTTGACACCCTCGATGTGCCACCTGCCGTCGGACTGTTCGACGGCCTTGGTGCGGCCGGCCCCGACGTCAGAACCGGCGTCGGGTTCGGTGAGGACCATCGTGGCGCCCCAGCCCTTGTCGACCATGAGCTGGGCCATCTTCTTCTGTTCCGCGTTGCCGTTGGCGTGCAGGATGCCGGCGAACGGGGCGCCGGCCATGTACATGTGCAAGGCCGGGTTGGAGCCCAGCACCTGCTCGGCGATGGCCCAGACCAGCGTGCGGGGGGCGAGCTGGCCGCCCAGTTCGGGTGAGGTTTCCAGGCGCCACCACTCGCTGGCGCGCAGGGCCTTCCAGGACTTACGGAACGACTCGGGCAGGGTCACCGAGTTGGTGTCAGGATCGAACACCGGCGGGTTGCGGTCGGCCTCGGCGAAGGACTCGGCCAGCGGCCCCTCGGCCAGCTTGGCGACCTCGTGCAGCATGCCGCGAGCGGTCTCTTCGTCCAGGTCCGCGAACGGCTCCTTGGCCAGCACCTGGTCGGTCCCGAATACCTCGAACAGGTTGAACTCGATGTCACGGACATTGCTCTTGAAGTGGCCCATGGCCCGTCGCTCCCCTTGGGTTACTGGTCAGTAACATCAGCGTATTACCCGTGGGTAACCTACGCAAGGCAGCGGTTGCCGTGGTGGCCGGCGTCGCTGGCCGATCGGTTAGCTCAGCACCCGCAGCCGAACGGTCTCCGGCAGTCCACGTATCTCCTCGAGCATGTCGTCGGTGTAGGCGGCGCTGACGTCGGTCAGCACGTAACCCAGCGCCCCGCGGGTGCCCAGCAGCTGTGCCTCGACGTTCACCTGGTGCTCGGCCAGCACGCCGTTGATCCTGGCCATGACGCCCGGGACGTTGTGGTGGATGATGACCAGCCGGCTGGTGCCCGAGACCTGCGGCAGCGCGAGCCCGGGCAGATTGACGCTCATCGCCGTGGCGCCGCTGGCGACGAAATCGCGGAACTTGCCCGCCACGAAGCGGGCGATGTCCTCCTGCGCCTCCTCGGTCGAACCGCCGATGTGGGGGGTCAGGATCACATTCGGCAAACCGCGCAGCTCCGACACGAATTCGTCGCCGCGGCCCTTGGGCTCGACCGGAAACACGTCGACTGCTGCGCCGGCGATGTGGCCGGACTCGACATGGGACCGCAGCGCCGCGTAGTCGACCACGAAGCCGCGGGACAGGTTGAGGAATAGCGATCCGTGCCGCATCGCCGCGAACTGGGCCTCGCCGAAGAGCAGGTCGTTGGAGGCGCGGCCGTCGACGTGCAGCGTGACGATGTCGGACTCGGTCAACAACTCCTTCATCGACGCGCAGCCGCGGGCGTTGCCCAGTGCGAGCTTGTCGGCGGTGTCGAAGTACAGCACTTTCATGCCCAGGTTCTCGCCGAGCACCGAGAGCTGGGTGCCGATGTTGCCGTAGCCGACGATGCCGAGCGTCCGGCCCCGGATCTCGTGCGCGCCGTCGGCCGACTTGTCCCACACACCGTCGTGCATGAAGGCGTTCTTCTCGGTGAGCCGCCGGGTCATCGAGATGATCTCGGCGATAGCCAGTTCGACGACGGAACGGGTGTTGGAGAAGGGCGCGTTGAAGACCGTGATGCCCCGAACGGATGCAGCATCAAGATCGATCTGGTTGGTGCCGATGCAGAACGCGCCAACAGCCACCAGGTTCGGGGCGGCGGCGAGTACCCGCTCGGTGATGTGCGTCTTGGAACGCACGCCGATCAGGGCGACCGCACCGACGCGGCTGACCAGTTCGTCCTCGTCCAACGCGCGGCTGAGTGACTCGACGTCGAATCCCGCGCCGCGCAGAATCGCCACGGCCTCGGGGTGGATCTGCTCGAGCAGGAGTACACGCAGCACTGAGTCGGTCACCCGGGAATTCTAGGCGAGACGCGGCGCGCCCCCGTCCATCAGCGGCGGACGGGGGCGCGATGGCCGTGCCGGTGGCTAGGCACGCACCCCGCGACGGCTGCCGCTGCCGGCGAAGCGGCGGTAGACCAGCAGCACGATGATGGCCCCGATGACGGAGCCGATGATGCCGGAGGGCTGCAGCGCGCCCTGGCTCTTGTCGTGGTGAAAGAGCAGGTAACCGAGGAATCCGCCGACGAACGAGCCGATGATGCCCAGGACGATGGTTGCCCCGATGCCCATCGGGTCCCTGCCGGGGACCAGCAGTCGGGCAAGCGCGCCCGCGACGAGCCCTACGAGCAGCAGGGTAATGATCAGGCCGAGCATGTGTCCTCCTAGATGCCATGAATTTTCCGTTAGCCCCGTCGTACCCGGCTCGGTATTCGCCCTAACCCGATGCCTCGACGCCCATCCGTAGGCACCTTGTGCGACGGGCGGACGGCGTCAGTCTGAAACTGGACGCAATCAGGTTCTGCCGCACCCTGTCCGGCCGGGCTCCGGGCACCGACCTGCCCGCCGTCGAAGCGCCGTTCTGACCTGCGGTGGACGCGAGCTAGCTGCTGCTCGGGCTTTCGACCCGGCTGATTCCCAGGCCGCCTGGGGTCAATGCGCCGTAGCGGGCGATCTCGCGGGCCAGATCCAACGGTTCGATGCGGGCCCGGCCGGCGAAGGCGGCGTCGTCGAGCCGGTCAGCCGGAACGATCCAGGCGATCTCGAACTGCAGTCCGTCGGGGTCCTGGCCGTAGAGCGACTTGGTCGTGCTGTGGTCCGAAGCGCCGGTCAGGGCGCCGGCGGCGCGCAGCCTGCCGGCGAGGTCCTCGAGGTCGGCGAGCGTATCGACCTCCCAGGCCAGGTGATACAGCCCCACGCTCGAGCGGCCCGCGTCGCTGGCCGCCGCCGCGTCGCCCATCTCGAACAGGCCGAGATCATGATCGTTGGTCGACGCGGGCGCGCGCAGGAAGGCGGCGCCGCGCAGGCCGTCCATGCCTTCGATGGGCGCGAAGCCGAGGACGTCGCGATAGAAAGCAACACTGCGCTCGACGTTTCGCACATAGAGGACAGCATGATTGAGCCGGTGGATGGCCATGAGGAACCCCGATCTGGTCCTGTCAGGATAGCGTCATCAAGTTGAGAGTTCAATTGTTGTTATCGGGACGTAATCACCTATCGTGGGGCCCATGACGACGGTCACGCCGAGTGTGAACAGCACCCGGTGGCTGGAGCCCGACGAACAGGACGCCTGGCGGTCCTTCCTAGAAGCCACCCTGCTGCTGTTCGATGCTCTCGATCGGCAGATGCAGCAGGACTCGGGCATGCCGCACGCCTATTACGAGATCCTGGTCCGGCTGTCCGAGACCGAGGGACGCAACATGCGGATGAGCGAACTGGCGGTGGCGACCCGCTCCTCGCGCAGCCGGCTCTCCCATGCCATTGACCGTCTTCAGGAGCGCGGCTGGGTGGACCGGGCCGATTGCCCCACCGACCGTCGCGGACAGCTCGCCCACCTGACCGAGAAGGGCTTCGCGGTGCTCGCTGCCGCTGCCCCGAGTCACGTCGGCATGGTGCGCCACCACGTTATCGACCGGCTCACCCCCGACCAGATCGCCCAGCTCACGGCCATCAGCAATTCGATCATCGCCGGGCTGGAACCGCACCCCGCCTGAGCCCGAACGCCGAACGACGTGGCCTCAGGTGGCCGAGGACGACGCGCCGGAGGCGCTCGCGCTGGTCGATCCGCCCGACGTTGAGGTGGCGGCGTCAGTCGGCGTCAGGGTCGCGGTGTCAGTGGTGGGGCCGGGCGTGGAGCCCGTCGTGGAGCCGGTGGAGGTCGGCGTCGCACAATCGGTGCCAGTTGGTGTTGACGAGGACGCCACGCTGGTCGAGGTGTTCGTACTCGAGGTCGCCGTGGTACTGGTGCTGGTGCTGGTACTCGGGTCGGTAGCCGTGGCCGTCACCGTCGGGCACGGCGTTGTCGTATCGCTGGCCGGACTCGTCTTGGGCGGCGTGGGTGAAGTCTTAGCGGAGGTCTTCGGGGTCGGCAGCTTGACCGGCTTCGGCTTGTGCGGGATGCCCAGGGGCGGCCCAGGGTCGGCCGGCGGCAGCATCACCTGCGGTGGGGCCGGTCTGGGATCGGTGGGTACGACCGGCACCGTGAGCCCCGGAACACCGCTGGCGTAGATCGCCTCGAGTTGCAACACCTCGGTGATATAGGCGTCAGAGTCGTTGTAGACACGGACGGCCGACATCTGCCCGGCCAAAGTCGCGAGGTCGCCACCGGTCGAGCACAGGTACTTTGCCGCGGCGGCCGCCGCGTCGAAGATGTTGAACGGGTCGACGACGCCGTCGCCGTTGCCGTCTACGCCGTAGCCGGCCCAGGTCGACGGGATGAACTGCATGGGGCCCACGGCCCTGTCGTACACCGTGTCGCCATCGAGACGGCCGCCGTCGGTGTCGAGGATTCGGGCCGTCCCATTGCCGTTCAACGGGATGCCGATGACGCGCGGCGTGGAAATCCCGTCGCTGTGCAGCGTCGCTCCGGCGAAGCGGCCGTGGTCGGACTCAGCGCGGCCGATCCCGGCGAGCAGCGGCCAGGTCAGCCCGCACGCTGGGTCGAGCAGTCGCTCGCGATCCGCTGCCCTTTGGTAGGCCAGCAGCGCGGTGTTGGGGATGCCGTCAGAGGCCAGCGCAGAGCCCTGCGTGTTGTCCAGCAGCCCGGTGGGCGGGTTGAAGAACGTCAACGATGAGGTGGGCGCGAGCGAGACACCGCCGGGCGGTTGTTCGGCAAACGGCCCGTCGGATTGAAGCTGACCGGACGCGCCGTTGCTCGCGACGACCGCGGGCGGGGCCGGCGGGCGGGCCGCGGCCGGATGTGCGGGGGCGTCGACGGTGGCCAGAATCCCCAGGCCCAGCACCGCCAGCAGCGCCACGCCGATCCCCTGAGCCAGGGTGGACCAGCGTAGCCCAGCCAGGATGCTCGGCTGAGCGTGCTTCGGCCGCCTCGCGCTCATGTGTCCTCCCCCGACACGACCTGCTCGTCGTCTGCAAATGGGGTCGGTAAGACGACGTTACCCGACGGTAGTCGGACGTGGGTAATCCTCAAGCCCGCAAATTGGGTGGGCGGGCGGACGGCACACAACAGGGGCCTCGGGAGGGCGTCAATTGCGGGGATTTCGCCTGTCGCGGCGGCAAACTGTCATATATGACAGCGACGCAAGATGACCTCCGCCGCGAGCGGCTGCGCGAGTTCGACGGGCTGATGGGTCGGGCGGGCACTGCCGTGAGCGCCCTGGCCATGCTGGTTCAAGGCCGCGAGGCGCGCGCCGGCGCCGACGGCCCGCCCCTAGAGGTCGCGTTCACCGCGGCCGACAACGGCCCGACACCGCTGCCGGCCGGGCTGTGGGTGGCACTACGCCGCGGGGACATCCAGGGCGCACTTGACCTACTCGTCGACGCGTCAGAAACCTCGTTCGTGGTGGGTGAACGCGAGGAGATGGGCTCGGGTTACCGCCTGGAGACGGTCGCGGAGACCCGGGCGACCCCTGACGTCGGGCTGCTGCAGGCGCAATTGGCGGCCGTGCTCGACATCCCGCCCGATGTCGTGGCGCTGCTCGCGTCGTGGGGAGCGGACGACCCACGAACCGCAACGGAGGTCAACGCGCTGCTTGATGCCCGATTCAGCGCCGGCGGGCGGGCAGGAACCGCACAAGCACGACCAGTGGGGCCAGGGACGCTGTCGATGTCGGTCGACGAACTGGCCGACGTGCTGCTGCTGTCCGCGGAGCAGGTCAAGGTGCTGGCCACGCTGGCTCGCCGCTCGGCGATGACGATCACGCCGTCGAGCGCAGCCAACTAGCCGCCTATACAACGCTCAACGCATCCTTGGCCTCTTCGGCGAACGCGCAGAGCGCATTGACCATGCGCAGCTGCTCCGGCTTGCCCACCAGCGGCGAGAGGAGCCGCGGCGAGCAGACCACCGCCGCTACTCCGCGGGCTCGCGAGATCGCGACGTTGAAGCGGTTCAGGCTGTAGAGGAACTCCAGCCCGCGCGGTGCATCGTCGACACTCGACGCGGTGATGGAGTAGATCACGATCGGGGCCTCCTGCCCCTGGAATTTGTCGACGGTGCCGATCCGAATGGCGGGGTCGAGGGAGGACAACCGGCTGCGCAGCCTGTTCACCTGGGCATTGAAGGGAGCAAGTACGAGGATGTCGGCGCCCGTGAGCGCGCGCGAGACGCCGTCGCGATCGGTCCATTGCCCGTCGGCCAGCACGCCGGCGCACAGGGTGCGGATGGCATCGATCTCCTCAGTCGAAACGACGGTGTTGCCCTGATGCGCGACTGGGACGAAACGCAGTCCTGTACCGCCCAGTGGTGCTGCGGAGCTGACGCGCTGCAGTTCGCAGCCTGGTTCGACCTGCAGCCGCCCGTCGTAGAAGCGGTGCGACACGAAGGCGGCGACGTCGGAATGCATGCGCCACGTGGTGTCGAGGAGCAGGCCGCGGTCAGCGGGAATCGTGACCCGGCCGGCGAGCAGGTGCTCGAGCGCGGACGCGCCGACGCCGTCAGGGTGGTGACCCTTGACCGGCTGCGCGAGCTGTTGCGGATCACCCAACAACACCAGGCTTTTCGCCGCGTGGGAGATCGCCAGCACGTTGGCCAGTGACAGCTGCCCGGCCTCGTCGACCACCAGGACGTCGACTGCTTCGGCGAACCCTTCGCGGGCGAACAGCCACGACGTGCCGGCGACGATGTCGAGGCGCCCCGCGAGCGCGGCCTCGACCTCCTTCGGCGCGTCGATGCACTGGACGCCCGGTGCGGTGCACCGTTCGTGTTCAGCGGCCTTCTGCACGATGTCGAGATCGACGCCGGTCTCGGCCGCGGCGGCGACGACAGCGTTCACCAGGTTGCCGATGACCTTGTGGCTGAACCCGGTAATACCCACCCGCTTTCCCTCGGCCACCAGGCGAAGGATCATGCGTGCGCCTGCCCAGGTCTTGCCGGTGCCTGGCGGCCCCTGCACGGGCAGCACTCCGCGGTCGAGTTCAGCGGCCAGCCGGCACAGCGCCTGCTCGGCCGGTTCGCCCGGGCGTCGCAGTGCTGCGCGATCCGAGCGTGGTGGGCGGCCCAGCAGCAAGCCGCGCGCGGCTTGCCACTGTGGCTGCTGGCTGTCGATGCCGTGCGCGATCACCCACTCGCCCAGCTCACGTAGCCGGGCCCGCTGCTGGGCGTCGGCGATGGGCGAGGTGGGCACGATCGATGTGCACTTCGGTGCGCCCCGGCTCGTGCGCAGCTTGAGCTCGAGCCAGCCCTGTTCGGCGTCGATGGCGACGACTGTGCCGGCGCTCTTGGTGGTGCGCGGATCGATGCAGTCCGTGTCAGGGCCCATCTTGGTGTCCTGCGGCGGGAACCAAAGCCGCCAGACGGTGGACTGCTTCTCGACGCGCATTTCCCGAGGCGTGGACAGTTCGCCGACGGAGGCGGCGTCGAAGACCAACTCTTCGTCGGACCTCTTCAGCCGGTCGAAGTGCTCCCACCACTCGGGCAACGATTCGCGCCGGTGCCAGTCGAGCAGCCCAGCCAGCAGCCAGCGCGCCTGCTGCTCGTCGTCGCGGCCCAGCGCGGGGACATCGGCGCACAGCACAGCGGCGATGCGGCCGAGCTCGTCAGCGAGTTCGGCGGCCGTCTCGGATGATGAGCCGTCGCCGTGCAGCGGCCGCGGGTAGACCGCGTCACCGCCGCCTTCGGTGCGCCGCGTCTCGAGCCAGTCCCGCAGTGCGGCGGTGGAGCGGCAGTCGTCCTCGTTGTAGGAGGCGATGTCATCGAGCAGGCTCTGTTCGCCAGTGTCGATCCAGCGCTCGAACGCGACCACGCTGCCCAAGCCCTCGCTGACACCCTCGTGCGCGCGGGTCCGACCCCAGTAGAACGCCTCGAGTTTCTTGATCGAGTAGGACTCCTTGCTGATGCGCATGCCCTGGCGCACGACCGCGTAGAGGTCGACGAGGCGCTGCCCGCGCAGCAGCCGGTCGACCTCGGTGCCGCGGGTGCCATAGCGGCCGGAGAGCGACTTGAGTCTGGCCGGCTCGTAGGGCGCGTAGTGGTAGACGTGCATGCCGGGATCGGCGTCCCAGGCGCGGATGAGGTGGTCGACGAGCTGTTCGAAGGCCTGCTTCTCGAGGGCGACGTCGGTGGCCCAGTACGGGGTGAACGTGTCGTACTGCACCACGCCCCACAGGTACTCGAGCCCGTGATCGCCGCGGAACGGATCACCCTCGATGTCGAAGAACACGTCACCCGGTGATGGCTCGGGTAACAGCGCCAGGCCGCGGTTCTCTTCGGCCGCCAGGAGCTCATAGACCGGATCGCCCGTGTCGCGCTCGACCAGCTGGAGCCGCGCCTGCGCGGCCAGCCGCTCGCGGGCTGGTGCGCCGATCGTGACCGGCAGTTGGGTGGGCAGGCTGGTGCCGAGGTCGCGCACCGTGGCCACGTCCGCCGCCCGCAGCCGGGTGGCCTGGGCCGCGGTCATGAACGCGACGAGCGAGAGATCGTCCTCGTCGCGCCACTGGCGCATGCACCGAGGCTGCCAACGGCACTGGGAACAGTGCTGCACCGGCTGCGGATGCGGGTCGTCGCCGGCCTCGATGAACTCCAGCAGCTGCGCCCGGATCACTTTCGCGTAAGCGGCGCAGTCGGCGAAGCGGTACTCGTGTTCGAGGCGGTCGCCCGTGACGACGATGAGCTGCTCGGGTTCGATGCCCTGCAGGGAGGTCAGCCGCTCGGCGTACGTGGCCATCTGCAGCAGAGCGGGCACCTTCATCCGGCGGGCGAGCTTGGTGTCGGCGACGTCATAGGACCAGGCCCACCGGCCGGGGCGGTCGTCGCGGCGAAGCAGGAAGTCGGCGTGCCCGCGCCAGCGACCGTCGAAGAACGTGGCCTGGTAAAGGACGTCGGCACCGTTCGCCATCGCTTCTTCGGTCGCCAACTCGGCCGCCCGCAGGGCATCGGCGTCACCCTTGGGGCGCGCGATCTCGATGACCGCGCGGCCCCTGTCGCGCAGACTCTGCAGGTAGCGCTGTTCGTGCTCATCGCCCTGGGTGAACAGGATTTCGAGCATCTCGTCGACGCCCTCGGCGGGAGCGGCCAGCTCACCGCGGGCCACGGCGAGGTCGAGACGGGTCAGATGGGCGCAGGCGAGGTACTTGGTCAGGTCGGTGGGGCTGACGAACAGCAGCATCTCGTCGGACTCGTACATCGCACCTCCCTGCCCGGTGGCACGGAGTCTGCCCGCCCCTACCGACAGAAACGGGAGCCGGCCGCCGATCGCCGGGATCCGCGGGCGTGCAGAACCGCGTGACAGTACCCAGTGCGGGGTGACAACACGGGCGGTTGGGTGACGATTTTGTTATCTAGCTTGACCGGGTGCCCGGTTCGCTCCGTTATTTGCTGACATGTCGCCCCAACCGGTGAGGTCAGACGGAACGCAAGATCACGTGTGCTTGTCACTGAGCTCGATTACAGGTTGAGTATGCCAAGCCGCATCTAATCGGGGGTCGATTGCTGTGGCTCGAATCGGGGGATTCATGCTTCACATTCTGGTGGTTGAAGACGAGCCAACTCTGCGCATCTTGATGGCACGCATGTTCCGCGACGCGGGGTACGACGTCACCGCGGCGGCCACCGGCGCCGCGGGTCTGCAAGCAGCCCTGAGCACCAATTACGACCTTGTCGTACTCGACCTAATGCTGCCTGACCTCTCCGGTGAAGAAGTGCTTCGGGTTCTGCTCGCAGCTCGCCCTGAGGCCAGAGTTCTCGTCGTGTCGTCGGTAGCAGAGGTGGGTAGGCGCGTCGCCGTCCTGGATCGCGGAGCTGCCGACTTCGTGGCCAAGCCGTTCGCCAACGGCGATCTGTTGGCTCGGGTGAGACTGCGTATCCGCGACCAGGTCTCCGGCCCGGGAAACCCGGCCTACACCGAGGTCGGGGACGGTGCGCACCTCGACCTGCAGCGACGCGAGCTGGTTATCGACGGACAACGGGTGCAATTGTCACAGCGGGAATTCACCCTTATGGCACATCTGTTGCATCGACGCGGAGAGGTGTGCACGCGGCAGCAATTGCTCGCCGACGTGTGGGGAATTTCATTCGATCCCGGCACAAATGTCGTCGACGTCTACGTCGGGCGACTTCGGGCCAAATTGGCCACGGACACAATCGAGACAGTGCGCAATGTTGGTTATCGCCTCATCGCGTGCTAAGGCCTGGGTAGCGGCCGGCTGGATCGTCTTTTCCAGCATCAATGCGGCGCTGATGTTCCAGTTCCCTGGCCAGGAGACGATCCCATACCACCTGATATGGGTGAGTTTCGTCCTGCTCTACGGGCTGGCCTCCTGGTCGCGGGCGACCACGTGGGGTGCGTTCTCGGCGATCACCGTGGTTACCGCGTACCCCCTGCTCGAGCACGCCCGTTCCGGAGACATCGGAATGTCGGAGTGCTCGGAGATCATCTTGATGGCGGTCATCGCCGCTCTGCTCGTCTGGCACGTCAATCGCCACCAAGCCGCGCAACGGCGCATAGCCGAACTGCGCGAGAGCGAACGCGAACGATCGAACAACCGCGAGATCGCGACTCGGTTCGGCTCACACGAGTTGCGCACCAGGCTGACGATCGCCCGCGGCTTCGCGGAATACATCCACGACAAGACCGCCGATGAGGAGACGAGATCAGATGCTGGGCTGATCCTCGTCGAGATGGACAAGGCCTCGGCGCTGGCCACCAACCTCATGACATTCGTGCGCGTGGCCGCGTTGCCGACACTGGCGCAGATCGATCTCGATGCGCTGATCGAGTCCGCGGTGCGCAGATGGTCGGCGTCGGTCGACCGCGTCTGGATCTCCGCGGCCAGCGCGGGGCACATCCTCGGCGATGCCGAGCGGATCGAGGCGGCGCTGGACTGCCTCATCGAGAACGCCACGAAGTTCACCAGTGCGACCGATTCGATCTCGATCAGGGCGCACGCCGAGGGGCCCGGCGCGGTCGTAGTGTCGATCGAGGATTCCGGGTCCGGCATCCCCCCCGACGACGTCCACCGGGTCGCCGAGCTCTTTCACACGAGTAGCACGGCTGGCGATCGGGCCGGCAGCGGGCTCGGTCTGCCCATCGTGCGCGCGATCGTCGAGGCGCGGGGCGGTTCTCTAGAGGTGGCCAGCGTGGTCGGTGCCGGCACCCGGGTGACGGTCCGGATGCCGCGCGGCGAGCTCGGCTCGGCCTCGGCTCAGCCGCCTATCGAGCACGTCGTCAGCCAGGACAACGGCGCCGAACACCCCGCCCCGCCGCGTCAGCCCGCCGCCGCCGAGCGGTAACCAACTTCCGGTACCCATAGCGTCCGCTGGCGGCCGTTTCCGCGCCAGCGGTCATAGTCCGGATCGGTCGGCCTCAGGGGGATGAGG
>JALYVG010000020.1 GCA_030853345.1 Actinomycetota bacterium
CCTGTGGCGCGGATCGCCTCTTCGACCGTCTGGGCCAACAGCGCCAGGGCGTCCTCATCGACAGGGCGCCCCTGACACGCCCGTCGGACCCCGCTGACCACCTTGGTCCGGCTGAACGGCTCGGTCACACCGCTGCGCTTGATCACGGCCAGCATCGCTTCCTCGACGGTGGTGAAGCGGCGGCCGCACTCGGCGCAGGACCGGCGTCGCCGAATGATCTGCCCCTCGTCCTGCTCGCGGGAGTCCATGACCCGCGAATCCGGGTGGCGGCAGTACGGGCAGCGCATCGGAGCAGGCCTCCTGTCGTCATTCGCGTCATTCGTGGGTCATTCGCCGTCGTGCGATCGTTCACAGCGACTCACGTCGTTGTGGACGACCCTGTCGACAACCTGGGGAAGAAGTGTGGACGAACCCGCACCTGCTGTGGACGCCTGTGGACGGCCCGACCCCAACCTGTGGACAACTTACAGGCTTGTAACTACTACATGTAGGGGCAACGCTAGAGCCGTGGTTGATGTTCCGCAAGGGCTGACCCCGGCGAGTCGGGCGTCAATTCTGACCCGAATTGCCGTCAAAGCCCCCTAATGGGTGCGCAACACCTGGCCGGGCGTGAGCTCCACTCCCTCGAGATGGTTGCGCCGCTTCAGGTCGGCCACGGCTGCACGCGGATCACGGCCCGGGGCAATGCGTGCGGCGATCGACCACAGCGTGTCTCCGTCGTGCACGACCACCGCCGCCGGCTGCGACGAACGCCCCGCGGGCGCGTGCGGCGCCGAGAGCCATGCCGTCAGCACCAGCGCCACAGACAGTGCAGCGACGGCGAGCGCGAGGACGAGCACACCGAGCCGGGTCAGGCGCAAGGGCGACGCCACCGAGCCGGCGCTGGGCCGCCGCAGGGCGGTGACCGTCGCGCGGCGTTGGCCACCCGACCGGGCACAAGACGGGAGGTCGAAGACTGGCGCGAACTCGGCAGCGGCGGACATGTGCACTCCTCGGATCCGGGAGCCAGGCGTAACCCCCATCGAACAGGCATTCGAAAGAACGCCTGAGCGAATGTGTACCAGGAGGGTCTGACAATCTCCACCGCGGACCGGCGTGTCGTTCGAACAAATGTTTGAAGTCTGGCACGCCTGCGGCTACGGTTGGCCGATCACGCAACGCAACGACACCGGGAGGCGAAGTGCCCCAGAAGAAGGCGGCGCCCACGAAGGCGATCCGCCGCTCTAAGTCCGCAACGCAGGCTCCGAGCGCCGCTCGCAGGGCGGCCGCAGCCAAGGCGGCGGCCGAGCCCAAGCGTCGCCCGGGCCGGCCGAAGGTGACCGAACTGCCCGATTCCGTGTCCGGTCTCACCCGCCGTCAGCAGGCAATTCTCGACGTTATCCGTGACTCGGTCGAGCGCCGCGGCTACCCGCCCAGCATCCGCGAGATCTGCGAATCCGCCGGCCTGGCCTCCACCTCGAGCGTGTCACACCAACTCGCCATGCTCGAGCGAAAGGGATTCCTGCGGCGCGACCACAACCGCCCGCGCGCGGTCGACGTGCGGCACTCGGACTCGACGGCCGAAAAGCCCAGGGCGGCACGCCGGGCAGTGGCCGTCTCGGACGATGCCCCACGCGGTACCGCGCCGGTCTTCGTACCGGTCGTCGGCCGGATCGCTGCCGGTGGGCCGATTCTCGCCGAGCAGATGATCGAGGACGTGTTCCCGCTGCCCAAGGCACTCGTCGGCGACGGCACGCTGTTCCTGTTGAAGGTGACCGGCGAATCGATGATCGACGCGGCGATCTCCGACGGTGACTGGGTCGTCGTTCGCCAGCAGCAGGACGCGGAAAATGGCGAGATCGTCGCGGCCATGATCGACGGCGAGGCGACGGTCAAGACGCTGCGCCGCCGGGACGGGCACGCCTGGCTGCTGCCGCACAACGCGGCGTACTCACCGATCCAGGCCGACGACGCGACGATTCTCGGCAAGGTCGTCACGGTACTGCGCAAGATCTGAGTTCAGCACAACCTGATCAGAGCTCGGGCTGCGCGCGAGCCGTCTGGATCAGCATCGACCCGATGCGGCGATGCACCAGACGGCCGCGGCCCGGCGGCAGGGCCTCCATCTTCGCGAGCCGAGCACCGCACCCTCACAGCTGGTCGGACGGGGTCACCCGAGCAGTCGGCTCACTGCGCACTAGGGGCGGGCTTCTCGGTTTGTGCGGTAGCTGCCGGCACGGTGCCACTCACCGTGCCGTTCTCGGTCACTGCTTCGGGCGGCGGGGCGAGCGCCGGTGCCGCTGTCGGGTTGTCCAGCACGGCGTCGCGGGTCTTGTCGTCCTCGCCCATCCCTTTGATCTCGGTCTTGAAGATCCGCAGCGAACGGCCTAACGACCGCGCCATATCCGGCAGTTGCTTCCAGCCGAAGAAAAGAACGAGGGCGACGATGACAAGCGGGATCAGATGCCCCGGACTGAACAGTTCCATTGCGGGACTCTCCTCTGGCTCTCCGTCAGGTGCGGCTGTCGGGACCTAGGTTACGCCAGCCGCACAGATGAACGGCCCCAACTCCGCTGCCAGTCCGGGATGAACCCGGGCGTGCACCAGCGTGCCGTCTGCTGTGTGTTCGGAGCCGAGGACCTCTGCGGTTTCATGCAGCCGGGCAACCAGATCGCCGCGGGTATATGGCAGCAGCACCCGCACCTCGATGTCGGGGCTGGGCAGCCGCTCCTCGAGCACCTTCGCCAGCTCTTGCAGGCCCTCGCCGGTCAGCGCCGAGACGAACACGGCGTCCGGGGCGAGGCGATGCAACCGCACCAGCATCTCGGGGTCTGCCGCGTCGACCTTGTTGAAGACAAGCTGTTCGGGCACCGCGAGCGCGTCGATTTCGGACAGGACTGTGCGCACCGCCCGGATCTGTGCCTCGGGGTCGGCGTCGGAGGCGTCGACGACATGCAGGATCAGGTCGGACTCGCCCACCTCCTCCAGCGTCGAACGGAAGGCCTCCACGAGCTGGGTGGGCAGGTGCCGCACGAACCCCACGGTGTCGGCCAACGTGTACGGCCGGCCGTCGGAGGCCTGGCAGCGGCGCACGGTGGGATCCAGGGTCGCGAACAACGCGTTCTCGACGAGGACACCGGCATCGGTGAGCCGGTTGAGCAACGAGGACTTCCCGGCGTTGGTGTAGCCGGCGAGCACGACACTGGGCACCTGGCGCTCGGTTCGCCGGGCCCGTTTCACGTCTCGTGAGGTCTTCATGCCGGAGATCTCTTTGCGCAGCCGGGCCATCCGCGAGTTGATCCGGCGCCGGTCGATCTCGATCTTCGTCTCACCTGGTCCCCGGCCGCCGATGCCCAGCCCGCCGGCCGCCCGGCCGCCGACCTGCCTGGACAGCGACTCGCCCCAGCCACGCAGCCGGGGCATCAGGTACTGCAGCTGGGCCAGCTCGACCTGCGCCTTGCCCTCCTTGGAGCTGGCGTGCTGGGCGAAGATGTCGAGGATCAGCGCTGTGCGGTCGAGCACCAGCGTCTCGATGCCCAGCGCCTCCTCGATCTCGCGTTGGTGGCGCGGCGACAGTTCATCGTCGAACACCACCACGTTGTAATCAGCCGCCTCACGCCAGGTGAGCAGCTCATCGACTTTTCCCGGCCCAATGAACGTGTTGGGGTTGGGCGCGTCGAGTTTTTGCGTCATTTGGCCGACCACATCC
>JALYVG010000049.1 GCA_030853345.1 Actinomycetota bacterium
GCGATCACGGGCGGCTCAGCCTGGACCGGGGCGGGCGCCGGGGCGGTTACCGGCTCGGCCGGAGGCGTCGCCGCGGCGGCTGCGGCCGCCTTGCTGGCGGTCGCCTTCTTCGCCGGGGCCGGCGCGGCCGGACCGGCGTTCGGGTAAGCCTCGCGCAGCCGCCGCGCCACAGGGGCTTCGACGGTCGAGGAGGCGCTCTTGACGAACTCGCCCAATTCGCTGAGTTTGCCGAGTAGATCTTTGCTGGATACGCCGAGCTCTTTGGCGAGCTCGTGTACGCGGGCCTTGCCTGCCACTTGACTCCTTCGAAAGGACCAGGGCGGCAACCCGCTCGGTCCCGGTTAGACGGGGGACGTGCTCATCGCTGGTGCTTCATCGCTTGTCCATTGCTCTTCATCTCCTGCGGTGGTCCGCGGTGGGGTCGTGACGCTGTCGGGCCAGTCCGGCGACGTACTCCCGGACCGGCGACGGGTCGATCGCGACGGGCACCCGAAGGGCCCGAGCGAATGCCCGGCGCCGCTCTGCGAGCTCGACACACTCGGGATCGCGGTGCAACCACGCGCCGCGGCCGGGTGTGCGATGACGCGGGTCGGGCACGACGGGCAAGGGAGCAGGCCCGCCGGGCGCGTGCTCTGCGCACATTTCCTCGGGCCTGGTCAGCTTGCCGATCGCGTCCGGCGCCACGACGACGCGGAGCAACTCGGCGGCCGGCGCGCGCTGTCGGCACCCGATACAGGTTCGGATCGAGCCCGAGGGCTCGCTCTGACCGGCTTCGGCTGCCGTCGACGTACGGACGGCCATCTGTGAGTCTACTCCCCGCGGGGTGCTTCGGCCGACTCGCCCAGGGCGTCGGCCGGTGGCTGGGCTGCCTCCTGGTCACTGTGAATGTCGATGCGCCACCCGGTCAGGCGCGCCGCCAGCCGGGCGTTCTGCCCCTCGCGGCCGATGGCCAGTGACAGCTGGAAGTCCGGGACCACGACCCGCACCGACTGGGCGACCGGGTCGACGACGCGCGTCTCAAGGGCGTGCGCGGGCGAGAGGGCATTGCCGACGTAGGTCGCCGGGTCGTCGTGGTGATCGATGATGTCGATCTTCTCGCCGTGTAGCTCGGCCACCACGTTGCGCACCCGCTGCCCCATCGGGCCGATGCAGGCACCCTTGGCGTTGAGCCCGGCGACGTCGGTGCGCACGGCGATCTTGCTGCGGTGACCGGCCTCGCGCGCCACCCCGACGATCTCGACGCTGCCGTCGGCGATCTCCGGGACCTCGAGGGCGAACAGTTTGCGCACCAGGTTGGGGTGGGTGCGGCTGACCGTCACCTGCGGCCCGCGCATGCCGCGCGCGACTCCGACGACGTAGCACTTGAGGCGGGTGCCGTGCGTGTACTGCTCACCCGGCACCTGCTCGGACTGCGGCAGGATCGCCTCGACCTTGCCGATGTCGACCAGGACGATCCCGCGCTGGGAGGCCTGCGCGTCGGCCTGGATGACGCCGGTGACGATGTCACCCTCCCGACCGGAGTACTCGCCGAAGGTCTGGTCGTGCTCGGCGTCGCGCAGCCGCTGCAGGATCACCTGACGCGCCGTCATCGCCGCCACCCGGCCGAAGTCGGTCGGCGTGTCGTCGTACTCCTCCAGCACATCGCCATCCGGGCCCATTTCCTGGGCCCACACCACGACATCTCCGCTCTTCCGGTCGATCACGACGCGGGCATGCGGCATGGAGTGAGGGGTGTGCTTGTACGCGGTGAGCAGAGCCGTCTCGAGCGCATCGATGATCGTGTCGAAGGAGATCTCCTTCTCGCGTTCGATGCTGTGCAACGCGGTGATGTCGACCTGGACCATCGCTCAGCCCTCCTGTTCGATATCGCCTGGGTAGTCGCCGGATCGGTTGAACTCGACCTCGACGGTGCCGCGGCCGAGTTCGCCCCACGGCACGACCCGCGGAGTCCCGGCGACTTCGAGCGTGACGCCGGAACCGGAGGTGTCGAGCACCCGGCCGGTGAGGGTGACGCCGGCGACCGGCGCCGTGACCAGGCGGCCCGTGGCGCGGCGCCAATGGCGCGGCTCGGTGAGCGGGCGGTCGACGCCGGGCGAACTGACTTCCAGCACGTACGGTCCGGCGAAGGCGAGTCCACCGAAGCCGTCGGCGTCGGTCTCGTCGATCGCAGCCGAGACGACACGGCTGACCTCGGCCACCGCGTCCAGGTCGATCCCGCCTTCGGCGTCGACGCTCACGCGAACGAGACTGCGCCGCCCGGCGACAGACACGGCGACGTCCTCGAGGTCGTAGCCAGCGGCCGCGACCACGGGACCGAGCAGGCCGAGCAGGCGCTCGCGCGTCTGAGCGGCGGACCCCCCAGCGTTGTCGGGCGGCATGCTTCGCTCCTGTCTGCAGTTGTGGTCTACGAGCGTATCGGCTCTGCGACACTTGCCGTGTCATGGATGAGGCAGCCCGGGGTCCCGCCCACGCCGCACCTCAGGACCGCTCTGCGGGCATCTCGCGCCGCGGCCTGCTGCTCGGCGGTGCGTTGGTCGCCGCCGCGGCCGGGGGCGGTGTCGCGGTGGCGGCGCTGCGACCCGCTGCCGAACCGGACAAACCGGTTGGCCGACCGCCTGCCGAGTTGGTCGCGGCGGTGGCCTCCGAGCGTGCGCTGATCGCCTCCATCGACGCGACGACCGGAGGCTCCCCGGCGATCCGGACCGCGCTGCGCCAGGTCCGCGCCGACCACGTCGCACACCAGGTCGCGCTGCAGGCGGCCGTGGTCGCCTACCCCCAGCCGCCGGACAGCAGCTCGCCTACCAGTCCCGGCACGGCCGCGGCCCTCACGGTGCCCGGCCTGCGCACCGCTGAGCAGACCGCCGCCACCCAGGCCGCCAGCCGAGCGGCGGCCCTCAGCGGGCGCCACGCAGCGTTGCTCGCCAGCATCGCGGCCTGCGAGTCCAGCCACGCGGTGCTGTTCGCATGAGAACCGCAAGCCCGCTGCCCACGTGCTTGCTGGCCACGACCGCAGGTGCGGTGGCGCCCGCGTGAGCACCCTCGTCGATGCGTGGCAGCGGGCCCTGGGCGCCGAGCAGCAGGCGGTCTTCGGGTACGCGCTGGCCGGGTCGCGGCTGGACCCGGACACCGGCAGCGAACTGGCCCACACCTGCCAGAGCGAGCACGAAACGCTGCGGGCCACAGCCACAGCGGCGCTCATCGCCGCCCGCGCCGTACCGACACCGCCCCCGGCGGATTTCCCGGCGCTGTACCCGGTCCGCGACGCCCGGTCCGCGCACGGTCTGGCCGTCCGCCTCGAGCAGGACGCCGCGGCTGCCTGGCGCTACCTGTACGCCGTCGCCGCCGAGACCCCGGGGGCGAGTGCGGCACCGGCCCGGACCCGTGCCCAGGCGGCTCTCATCGCCAGTGCGGTGCGGGCCACCCGGTGGCGGCTGCGGATCGACCCAGCCAAGGCGACGGTGGCCTTCCCCGGGATCTGACGTGTCTCAGAACGCGGTGCCGTGCACCGGGGTGCGGTCGGCGAGCAGCGCGCGGTCCAGACGGGTGAGGGCGGCGGGATCGTCGGCCGCGGCCTGGCCGGCCCGGGCGAGCGTTTCCAGGCGGACCCCGCCCAGATAGACCGCACCGAGCGTGGCCACGCCCAGTGAGATGTCGGGCGTGCGGTCGGTCCGCTCACAGGTGGCACCGTGGGAGCCCCCGCGCAGCAGGTAACGACCGTGACCGAACAGGTCGTCGCGCACCTCGATGACCGTGTCGACCTCGATGCCGTAGCTGCGCGCGGCCAACGTCGTGGACACGTCGATCGGGCGCACCCACAACCCGTCGACGACGGCGGTCGTACGCACCTGGCGCGCGTCGGTCAACAGGTAGGGCAACGGGTCGTCGTCGGGGATCCGGTAGGACTCGATGCTGCCGAACAGGTCCAGGCCGAGCAGTACCTGCCACAGCGCGGCGTGCGCCTCGGGCGTGACGCTCACGTAGTCGTTGAGCCAGCACAGGTGCTTCGGGTGCCCGTCGTTCCAGTCCGTCTTGGTCCGGTAGGAGACGTAGCCGTCGGCGTGGACGAGATGGAACAGCCCGGACATGCCGCCGCGCTGCGCTTCGCGGTCGAGCAGCAAGTAGTCCCACCACGCGTCCGTGCGGTTGAGCGCGCCGGGGGTCTGCGCCTGCCAGCGCCGGTGAATGCCCGGTAGCAGGTCACGGGCGCGCGCGGTGGATACCCGTTCCACCGTGCCGGTCCCGGCTGAGTCGGCCAGCGCGGCGCGGTGCCGGTCGATGACGGTCTTGCGCATCGCTGAGGCTGCGCCGTAACCGAATCGGCCATAGATCCCGCCTTCGCTGGCGGTGAGGATGGCGGCCGCGACGCCCGCGTCGGCGAAGTCGCGCAGTTGCCGGTGCATCAGTTCGCGCAGGATGCCGCGCCGCCGGTACGTGGGGTCGACCGACACCCAGGTGACCCCCGGGACGTCCAGCGTGCCGCCGGGAACGGTCATCCTGAATGGAAAATCACCGGTTGCGCCGACGATCCGCTCGCCGTCGACGGCGACCAGGAACCTGCCCGGATCGATCAGGGTCAGGATGTCGCTCACTTCCTGGTCAGTGAGGTGCTCGCCGAAGCTGGCGCCGTCCATCGCCATGATTTCGGCGAAGTCCTCGGTCGTCGCGGTTCTGATTGTCAGGTCCACGGCGTGCAGTCTCCCCCTGCCCTGCCGGGGGGGCCAACCGGTTATCCGACCGGAACCTGCTCGACGGCCCGGGTGAACTGTGCGGTGTACAGCGCGTGATAGGCGCCTTCGCGCACGAGCAGCTGCGTATGGGTGCCCTGCTCGACGATCCTGCCGTGCTCCATGACCAGGATCAGGTCGGCGTCGCGGATGGTGGACAGACGGTGTGCGATCACGAAGCTCGTGCGGTTGGACCGCAGCGCTGCCATCGCGTGTTGGACAAGCACCTCGGTACGTGTGTCGACCGAGCTCGTCGCCTCGTCCAGGATCAGCAGGGACGGGTCGGCCAGGAACGCGCGGGCAATCGTGATCAGCTGCTTCTGCCCCGCGCTGATGTTGCTGCTCTCCTCGTCGATGACGGTGTCGTAGCCGTCGGGCAGCGACTGCACGAACCGGTCCACATAGGTCGCCTTCGCGGCGGCGAGGATGGCGGCTTCGCTGGCCTCGGGGCGACCGTAGGCCAGGTTGTCACGGATCGTGCCGCCGAAGAGCCACGCGTCCTGCAGCACCATGCCGATTTCGGAACGCAGCTGATCGCGGCGCATGGTGGAGATATCGACACCGTCCAGCGTGATGCGCCCGGAGTCCAGTTCGTAGAACCGCATGATCAGGTTGACCAGGGTGGTCTTGCCCGCCCCGGTCGGCCCGACGATCGCGATGGTATGACCTGGCTCGGCGACCAGGGACACGTGCTCGATCAGCGGTTCGTCCGGGGCGTAACGGAACGAGACATCCTCGAACTCGACCCGCCCGACGCGTTCGCCGACCGCGGCGGGAATCTTCGGGTCAGCGCTCTGCTCGGGGGCGTCGAGCAGGTCGAACACGCGCTCGGCCGAGGCCACACCGGACTGCAGCACGTTGGCCATCGAGGCGACCTGGGTGAGCGGTTGGGTGAACTGTCGCGAGTACTGGATGAACGCCTGGACGTCGCCGAGGCTCATCGACCCCGATGCGACTCGCAAGCCGCCCACCACGGCGATAACCACGTAGTTCAGGTTCCCGATGAACATCATGGCGGGCATGATGACCCCGCTGACGAACTGCGCGCCGAAGCTCGCGCGGAACAGGTCGTCGTTCTGCTGCTCGAAGCGCTCCTCGATCTCCTGCTGACGGCCGAACACCTTCACCAGCGCGTGCCCGCTGAACGCCTCCTCGATCTGGCCGTTCAGGCCGCCCGTGTGCTTCCACTGGGCGATGAACTGCTTCTGGCTGCGTTTGGCGATCGCCTTGGTCACCACCATCGACAACGGGATGGTCACCAGTGCGATGAGCGCCAGCAGGGGCGAGATCACGAACATGACCGTCACGACGCCGACGACGGTCAACAGCGAGGTGAGCAGCTGGCTCAGGGTCTGCTGCAGGCTCGTCGAAATGTTGTCGATGTCGTTGGTGACCCGGCTGAGCAGTTCGCCGCGGGGCTGCGTGTCGAAGTACGGCAGCGGCAGGCGGTTGATCTTGTCCTCGACGTCGGAGCGCAGTCGCAGCACGGTGTTCTGCACCAGCCCGTTGAGCAGGTAGCCCTGCAACCAGGACAGCAGGTTCGCGCCGACATAGAGCGTGAGGGCGAGCAGCAGCACGTGGCCGAGCGCCGTGAAGTCGATGCCGGTACCCGGGACGACGTCCATGCCCGCGATCAGGTCGGCGAAGTTGTCGTCACCGCGAGCCCGCGCCGCCTCGACCGCCTGGTGCAGGCTGACGTTGGCAGGCAACTGCTTGCCGACCACTCCGGCGAAGATGATGTTCGTGGCGTGGCCCAGGATCTTGGGCCCCAGCACCGACATCGTCACGCTGACCAGCGCCAGGGCGACCACGCACAGGACGAGTCCGCGCTGTGGGCGCAGCCGTCCCAGCAACCGCCGCGCGGACGGGCCGAACGTCATCGACTTCTCGGCCGGCATGGCCGCGCTCATCCACGGCGGGCCACCCCCGCGCCGGGCGGCCGACCCGGCCTCCGGCAGCCGCTTCGGCAGCACACCTTTCGTCGGCTCGCTCACGCCGCGTCCTCGGCCGAGAGCTGCGATTGGACGATCTCGCGGTAGGTCGCGCAGGTCTCGAGCAACTCCTCGTGCCTGCCCATGCCGACGACGGCTCCGGCGTCGAGCACCACGATGCAGTCGGCGTCAGCGATCGTCGAGATCCGCTGACCGACGATGATGACCGCCGCGTCGCGCGTGGCCGGCCGCAGCGCGGCCCGCAGCCGGGCGTCGGTGCCCAGGTCCAGCGCCGAGAACGAGTCGTCGAACAAGTAGATCTCCGGCTGCCGTACCAGGGCGCGGGCGATCGCGAGCCGTTGGCGTTGCCCACCGGAGACGTTGGTGCCGCCCTGGGCGATCCGGGCGTCGAGCCCGTCGGGCATCGCTGCCACGAAGTCGCTCGCCTGGGCGACGTCGAGTGCCATCCACAACTGTTCGTCGCTGGCGTCGGGGTTGCCGTAGCGCAGGTTGCTCGCGACAGTCCCGGAGAACAGGTATGGCGCCTGCGGGACGATGCCGATCACGCTGCCGAGCAACTCCGGCGCGAGTTCCCGCACGTCCACGCCGTCGACCAGGACCGCGCCGGCGGTGACGTCGAACAGCCGGGGAATCAACGAGATCAGGGTCGTCTTCCCCGATCCGGTGCTGCCGATGATCGCCGTCGTCTGACCGGGCAGCGCGCGCAGGGTGATGTCCGCGAGCACAGGCGCGGCGGCGCCCGGGTACTGGAACGTGGCTGCCCGGAACTCCACCTCACCGCGCCTGGTCACCGTGCGCACCGGGTGGGCCGGGGGCATCACCGATGATTCGGTGGCGAGAACCTCGTCGATGCGTTCGGCGCAGACGGCGGCGCGGGGCACCATCATCAGCATGAACGTCGCCATCATCACCGACATCAGGATCTGCATGAGGTAGGCGAGGAATGCGGTCAGCGAACCGACCTGCATCTCCCCCGAGGCCACCCGGGACGCGCCGAACCACAGCACAGCGACGCTGGACACGTTGAGGACAAGAAATACCGTCGGGAAGATCAGCGCCATCAACCGCCCGGCCCGCAGAGCGGTCGTGGTCAGCGCGAGATTCGCTGCCCCGAAGCGCTTGGCCTCGACCGGCTCGCGGACGAACGCGCGCACCACCCTGATTCCGGAGATCTGCTCTCGCAACACCCCATTGACCGCGTCGATGCGCGTCTGCATCAGTCGGAACTGCGGGACCATCCTGCGGATGATCAGACCCAGCGCGACGGCCAGGACGGGCACACTGACGCCAAGCAGCCACGACAGCCCGATGTCCTGTCGCAGCGCCATGATGATGCCGCCGATGCACATGATCGGCGCGGCGATCATCATCGTGCACGTCATCACGACCAGCATCTGTACCTGCTGCACGTCATTGGTGTTGCGGGTGATCAACGACGGCGCGCCGAAGTGCGCAACCTCGCGGGCCGAGAACTGGTTGACCCGGCGAAAGATCGAGCCCCGCAGGTCGCGGCCGAAGCTCATCGCCGTGCGTGCGCCGAAGTAGACCGCGACGAGCGAGCAGGCGATCTGCAGCAGGCTGACCGCCAGCATCCAGCCGCCGGTGCGCAGGATGTATCCGGTGTCGCCCTTGGCGATGCCGTTGTCGATGATGTCTGCGTTGAGCGTCGGCAGGTACAGCGAGGCCATGGTGCCGACCAGTTGCAGCAGGACGACGACGAGAAGCAAATTCCGGTAGGGACGCAGATAGCGGCGCAACAGACTGATCAACACAAGTCCGAATCTATCGCGGAGTTCGTCGCGTTGCCGCTCGCTCGGCCCCTGCCCCGGCTACAGCAGGACGGTGCCCAGGGCTGCGCTCTGGCGCATGCCCAGGCGGGCGTACAGGCGGCGCGCGGCGGTGTTGTAGTCGTTGACGTAGAGGCTGGCCGTGGGCGCGAGTTCGAGGGCGTAGGTCAGCACCCTCGCGAGGGACGCGGTGCCGATCCCCCGGCCGCGCAGGTCCGGCCGTACCCACACACCCTGTATCTGACAGGTGTGCGGCGACACCGCACCGATCTCGGCCTTGAACGTGACCTGGCCCCGGAAGTCGAAGCTGGCGAACGCCCGCCGGGCTGCGATCAACTCGCTGACGCGGGACCGGTATGCCCTGCTGCCCGGCGCGACGTGCGGTGAGACGCCGAGCTCCTCGGTGAACATGGCCGCCGCGGCTGGCAGGTATCGCTCCAGCTCGTCGGGCCGCGCCGGGCGCACGGTGTCGTCACCGCGCGTCTGGACCGCGCCGTCGAGCATCAGCAGGGGCTGGTTGGGGCGCACGCTGCGGGCCGATGACCAGGACCGGGCGAGCAGTGGCCACATCACTGCGACCGCGTCGGCCGCTCCGACGATTGACGTGCAACCCCGCGGTCGCTGAGCCAGATAGCGGGCCAGCGCTGTCCAACTCTCCGGGTCACCACCGATAGGCGCCAGGCTTGCGCCGGTGTAGCAGGCGCCGACGAGGTCATCACCCTGACGCACGCCGATCACACGCCCGCCAAGCCTGGCTGGGACGAGTGTGCCGGCGGCGCGGACCCGCGCGGACACGACGGCGTTGACCAGTGGATCGGCATCGACCAGGGCGGTGAACTCCCGCATCGCCGAGTCGTCGAGCTCGCTCACCCGCGAACGCTGCCGCAGCCCGGGATGCAGTGCCGTCACGCCCGCTGACGCTACCGGGCCGAGCCGGGTGGTGTGGGGATCTCGGCGCCACAGCACATTGCTCGGTGGCCAGCGCGGCGATCATGCGGCGGGGTCTGATCGAGTCGCGTCTGCTACACGGTTTGGCCGGCCGCGGCGCACCGAACGCGAGTTGATCATCGCCCGGCCCGGTGGCGATCCGTGCTGTGCCGCCCTGACGACGGTGGGTCAGGTGACCGAAACGGTGGGTGCGCCCGATGTGATGCCGGAGTCGCCCATCTGCGCGGCCATCCGTAACGCTTCCTCGATCAGTGTCTCGACGATCTGGGACTCCGGGACGGTCTTGATGACCTCGCCTTTGACGAATATCTGGCCCTTACCGTTGCCGGAAGCGACCCCGAGGTCGGCCTCCCGGGCCTCCCCCGGGCCGTTCACGACACAGCCCATGACGGCCACCCGCAACGGCACCGTCAGCCCCTCGAGGCCGGCGGTCACCTTCTCGGCCAACGTGTACACGTCGACCTGGGCGCGCCCGCACGAGGGGCAGGACACGATCTCGAGCCGGCGCTGCTTGAGGTTGAGCGATTCCAGGATGGACAGCGCGACCTTGACCTCCTCGACCGGAGGGGCCGACAGCGACACCCGGATCGTGTCGCCTATCCCCTGCGACAGCAGGGCACCGAAGGCGACCGCGGACTTGATCGTCCCCTGGAAGGCAGGGCCGGCTTCGGTGACCCCGAGGTGCAGCGGGTAGTCGCACGCCTGCGCGAGCAGTTCGTAGGCACGCACCATGATGACCGGGTCGTTGTGCTTGACGGAGATCTTGAAGTCCCGGAAACCGTGCTCCTCGAACAGGGCGGCTTCGTTCAGCGCGGACTCGACGAGCGCCTCAGGCGTCGCCTTGCCGTATTTCGCCAGCAGTCGCTTGTCCAGCGAGCCGGCGTTCACCCCGATGCGCAGTGACACGCCTGCGTCGGTGGCGGCCCTGGCGATCTCACCGACGCGGTCGTCGAACGCCTTGATATTGCCCGGGTTCACGCGCACCGCGGCACAGCCGGCGTCGATTGCCGCGAAGACGTATCTGGGCTGGAAGTGGATGTCGGCGATCACCGGGATCTGCGACTTCGTCGCGATCGCCGCAAGCGCATCGGCATCGTCCTGCGACGGGACGGCCACCCGGACGATGTCGCAGCCAGTCGCCGTGAGTTCGGCGATCTGCTGCAGCGTCGCGTTGACGTCGGAGGTGAGCGTCGTGGTCATCGACTGCACCGAAACCGGAGCGTTGCCGCCGACCAGTACCGAACCGACCTTGATCTGGCGCGAGCGGCGGCGCGGCGCCAGGACGGGCGGAGGCGGGGCGGGCATGCCGAGGGAGACAGTCACCTGTCCAGTATCCGCCACCCGGCAGGACGGGGTGGACGGCGCTCAGCCGCCGACAGGGTGGACGGCGCTCAGCCGCCGACAGGGTGGACGGTGCTCAGCCGCCGAAGAGGTGCACCGGCTTGACGATGTCGGCGTAGAAGGTCAGCAGGGTGAGCAGGATGAGCACCGAGGCCACCGCGTACATCACCGGCAGCATCTGCGCGGTGTCGACGAAGATCTGTGGCCGGCCGGGCATCGGCGTGCCGTCCGGGCCGATTTCCACCTGGCGGCCGCCCTTGAGCCGGGCCCGGCCGCGCTTGACCGCCTCGACCAGCGCACCGGCCACATGGCCACCGTCCAGCGGCAGCAGGGGCAGCAGGTTGAAGAAGAAAAGCAGCAGGTTGACGCTCGCGAGCAACCCGATCAGGGAGAAAACCTTGTCCTGAACGTCCAGCCGGTTGGTCTGGGCCAGGTCGCCGCCGAGTCGGCCGATCCCGACCACGCCGATCGCGCCGTTGATGTCGCGCGGCTTGCCGTGGAAGACCGTGTTCCACAGGCTGCCGATCTTCTCGGGGTAGCTGGCCAGCGCCCGCGCGCCGGTACTGATCTGATCGACGATCTGGCCGGGGATCGCGGCGGGGCTGACCGCCTGGTAGTAGTGGTGATTGGTCGGCGAGACCCCGATGAAGCCCGCCTCCTTGGTCTTGGTGCCGGTGGCGTTGGCGTACTTGAGGTTCTGCACCGGGGTGATCGTCAAGGACACATCGTTGCCCCCGCGCTGCACCACCATCGGCAGCGCCTTCTTGGGCGCTGCCTCGATGATCTTCACCGCCTGACCCCACGACGTGATCGAGACCCCCGCGAGGGAGACGATCTTGTCCTTGGGCTGCAGGCCGGCCAGGACCGCAGGCGAGTTGGGGGTCGCGCAGGTTCCCTTCGCTGCCTCCGGGGAGCCGGCCTTGAATACGCACTGGCTGACGGTGCCGACGGTCGTGGTGGAGTCGTCGTGCGGCGTACCCAGGATGCCGAGCAGGCAGACCGTCAGCACGAGATAGATGACCAAATTCATCGTGGGCCCGCCGAGCATGACGATGATCTTCTTGCCGGGGGTGAGCCGGTAGAACTCACGTGGCCCGTCGCCGGGCTCGACCTCGGCCCGGCTGATCCGCCGGAAGTCCTCGATCGAGGTCGCCAGGCGGCGCGGCCAGCGCGACACCGTGCCGTTGGTGCGCGGTGGCACCATGCCGATCATCCGGATGTAGCCGCCGAGCGGGATGGCCTTGAGACCGTATTCGGTGTCACCGCGCTTGCGCGACCAGAGGGTGGGGCCGAAGCCGACCATGTATTGGGTGACCTTCACGCCGAACGTCTTGGCCGGCACCATGTGCCCGACCTCGTGCAGCGCGATGGAGAGCAGCAGACCAAGGGCGAAGATGATCACGCCCAGTGCGTAGAGCATCTGCCGGTTCTCCCTTCGAGCCCGATCGGGTCAGTCACGGCGCGCGGCCAGCGACCGGGCCTGGGCCCGAGCCCACGCCTCAGCGTGTTCGACGTCCTCGACGGTACCCGGGTTCCCGGCCGCCGCGTGCTCGTTACTCAGCCAGCCGTCCACCACCTCGGCGACGACGTCGACAATCCCGAGGAAACCGACCGTGCCGTCGTGAAAGGCCCCGACGAGTTCCTCGTTGGCCGCATTGAATACCGCCGGAGCGCATCCCCCCGCCCGCCCTGCCCGTCTGGCCAGCTCCACGGCCGGGAATGCCTCGCCGTCCAGCGGTTCGAACGTCCAGTCCTGCGCAGTCGTCCAGTCCAGCGCGGGTGCGGCCCCGGGCACCCGGCGCGGCCAGTCCAGGGCGAGCGCGATCGGCAGCCGCATGTCCGGCGGTGAGGCCTGCGCCAGGGTGGCGCCGTCGGTGAACTCGACCATCGAGTGCACGATCGACTGCGGGTGGACGACGACCTCGATGCGGTCGTAGGGGATGTCGAACAGCAGGTGCGCCTCGATCAGCTCGAGGCCCTTGTTTACCAGCGTGGCCGAGTTGGTGGTGACGAGCTGACCCATATCCCAGGTCGGGTGCGCGAGCGCCTGCGCCGGCGTCACGCTGGTCAGCTCGCTGCGGGTGCGGCCCCGGAACGGTCCGCCGCTGGCGGTCAGGATCAGCCGGCGGACCTCGTCGGCTGTCCCGCCGCGCAGGCACTGGGCCAGCGCGGAGTGCTCCGAGTCGACCGGGACGAGCTGGCCCGCCTGCGCCCGGCTGGTGACCAGGGGGCCACCCGCGATCAGCGACTCCTTGTTGGCCAGTGCGACGACGGTGCCCGCCTCCAACGTCGCCAAGGTGGCCCGCAGTCCCTGGGTGCCGGCCACCGCGTTCAGCACGACGTCCGCCTCGCGGGCCGCCAGCTCGACCGTGGCCGACGGGCCGGTCAGGATTTCCGGGAAGGCGGCGTCGGCGGGCCACAACTCGGAAAGGCGCCCGGCGAGTTCGTCACGGGATTCGGCCCGGCTCAGCCCCACGGCGGCCACCCGCAGCTGTGCCGCCTGTTCGGCGAGCAGGCTGACGCTGCGACCGCCGGCGCAGATCGCGGTGACCGTGAACCGGTCCGGCGCCTGCAGCGCGACCTGGATCGCCTGGGTGCCGATCGAGCCCGTCGAGCCGAGGACGATGACCCGGCGCGGCTGGTTCACGGTGCCATCCTCGCAGCGCGCCCGCGCAGCCCGAGGACCACGACCAGCGGCCACAGCGACTGGGCCCCGGCCAGCAGGCGCTCGCTGAGCCCCAGCAGATCGCCGCCGCCGATCTCGACGGCCAGCCAGCCCAGCAGGGCGAGCAGGACCGCCGAGACAGCTACGCCGGTGCGGCGGCGCAGCACCGGCGGCACCGGCAGCCCAGTAGCCGTCGTCGTGCTCGTGGTGGCGAACACGGGCCACAGCGAGAGCGTCACGAACCCCGCGCCAGCTGCGGCTAGGTGCAGCGCCGAGGATCCGTGCTCCGGCTGTGGCGCGGCAGCCACGACCATGGTCGCGACACCGCCGGCGGCCAACAGCAGGCGCCCGGCGCGCCGTGCCGGGCGCAACCCGAGCGCGGTCACCACATGGCAGGCGCCGAGCGCAGCCAGCCCGGTCGTCATGATCCAGCGATCGGTGGCCCCGCGGGCGGCCAGGGCGCTGATCGTCTCGTGCACCGGGCTGAAGTCTCCGGGCTGCCGGTCGGCGGCCCAGGTCCAGCCGCCGATCAATGCGGCCGGGGCCACCGCGGACGATATGAGAGCCCATCCCGGCACGGCCCGCGCCGAGGGGCTCACCTGGCCCGCAGCGAGTCGAGGCCGAGCTCGCCGGGCGTGCGGTGCCCGGACAGCGCGAGGGTGAGCTCGAAGTCGGCGAGCAGGCTGCGCAGCACCTGCTTGATCCCGTCCTGGCCGTTGTGCGCGAGCCCGTAAACCCAGGGCCGGCCGACGAAGACCGCCTTGGCGCCCAAGGCCAGCGCTTTCACGATATCGGCACCGGTGCGGATCCCGGAGTCGAACAGCACCTCGACCCGCTCGCCCACGGCGTCGGCGATCCCCGGCAGCGCGTCCAGGGAGCCGATCGCCCCGTCCACCTGGCGGCCGCCGTGGTTGGACACCACGATGCCCTGGACGCCGGCATCGACTGCCCGCCGCGCGTCGTCGACGTGCTGCACGCCCTTGACGATCACCGGGCCGTCCCAGTGATCACGCAGGAAGGCCAGGTTGGCCCAGGTGTGGTCGGTACCGGTGAACATCGGCAGCCAGCGCATCAGCGCCGCGGGCAGGTCCTCGGCGGGCGACTTGGCCAGCCCGGCCAGGAACGCAGGGTCGCCGAAGTAGTTCGCCAACCCCTCGCCGGTCAGGAACGGCAGGTAGGCGTTGTCGAGGTCATGCGGGCGCCAGCCGAGCAGCCAGGTGTCCAGGGTGACCACGAGCGTCGAGAACCCGGCCGCGTGCGCGCGAGCGAGGATGCTCAGGCACACCTGCTCATCGTTGGGCCAGTAGAGCTGGAACCAGCGGGCACCGTCACCGTTGGCCGCGGCGACGTCCTCCAGCGGGTAGGACGACACGGTCGACAGCACCATCGGCACCCCGAGCTCCGCGGTCGCCCGCGCGGTCGCCAGTTCACCGTCTGGGTGCACGATCGACTGGACGCCGATCGGGGCGGTGATCACCGGCGCCGGCATCCTCGTCCCCAGGACCGTGGTCGACAGATCCCGGACGCTCGCGTCGGTGAGCATGCGCGGGACGATGCGCCACCTGTCTAGCGCCTCGCGGTTGGCCCGTGCCGTCGCACCGGAGCCGGCCGACCCGGCGACGTACCAGAACGGGCCCGGCTCCATCCGCTCGCGGGCGGACTCCTCGAGTGCGCTCGTGTCGGTGGTGAACGCGGGCTTGATGCCGCCCATGCCCTGCAGATAGATCTCGCTGGCGTAGCCGGACAGAGGTGCAGTCATGCCAGCATTCTGCCTGCACCCGATAGCGTGCCGAACGTGCCGATCGATCTGAATGCCGACCTGGGCGAGGGCTTCGGGGCGTGGACCCTCGGCGACGACTCGGCGCTGCTCGAGGTCGTGACGAGTGCGAATGTGGCCTGCGGCTTCCACGCCGGCGATCCGGTCACCATGCAGCGGGTCTGCGCGGGTGCCGCGGCGCGCGGCGTCGCCATCGGCGCCCAGGTCGGCTACCGCGACCTGGCGGGCTTCGGCCGACGGCGCATGGACATCTCCCCGGCCGACTTGCTCGCCGACGTGCTCTACCAGGTCGGTGCCCTGCAGGCCTTCGCCCGTGCGGCGGGCACGAGGGTGAGCTACGTCAAACCGCACGGCGCGCTCTACCACGCTGCCGCGGACGACGCGGGCCAGGCCGGTGCGGTCGCGGCGGCCGTGGCCAGCCTTGACCCGCGGTTGCCGCTGCTGGGGTTGCCGGGTTCGGCCCTCGCCGACGCGGCCGCTACCCACGGACTGGGCTTCGTTTGTGAAGGGTTCGCCGACCGCGCCTACCTGAGCACCGGGCACCTCGTGCCGCGCAGCGAACCGGGCGCGGTGCTCACCGAGCCGGACGCGGTCGTCGACCAGGCGGTGGCGATCGCCCGCGACGCTCAGGTTCGCGCCGCCGACGGATCGGTCATCGCGGTTGCCGTCCAATCGCTGTGCCTGCACGGCGACACGCCGGGCGCGGTCACCCTGGCTCGCGCGGTCCGATCGGCTCTGGCGGAGCACGGTATCGGCCTCGCAGCTTTCACGTCATGAACCTGCGGCTGCTGCCTTACGGGGACCGGGCGGTGCTCGTCGAGGTCGCCGACCCGACCGTGCTCCTCGGCCTCAGCGAGACCGCGAACGACACCCCGGGCGTGCTGGAGACCGTGCCGGCCGCGCGCACCCTGCTCGTGCGCTTCGACCCTCACGTGACGTCAGCCGCGGCCATCGGTGCCGTTCTCGATGCACACCGCGCGCACCCGGCCAGGACCCCCGCGCGACGTCCCATCGAGCTGCGGGTGCACTACGACGGTGCCGATCTCACCCGCGTCGCCGACGAGATCGGCATCAGCGTCGAGGAGTTGATAGGCCGGCACACCGCGGCCGAGTACACCGTCGCCTTCTGCGGCTTCGCGCCCGGCTTCGCCTATCTGAGCGGGCTGCACCCGTCGCTGCACGTCGGCAGGCTGGCCGAACCGCGGACCGAGGTGCCCACGGGGTCGGTGGGGGTGGCCGGTGAGTTCACCGGCGTCTACCCGCGGTCGTCCCCCGGAGGCTGGCGGTTGCTCGGACGAACCGCTGCGACGCTCTGGGACACCGCCCGCGAGCAGCCCGCGCTGCTGACGCCGGGGCGCCGGGTCCGGTTTCGGTCGGCATGATCGAGATCGTGGACCCGGGCCCGTACGCGTCGGTTCAAGACATTGGACGCGCGGGTCTCGCCCGGCTCGGCGTGGCCCGGTCCGGTGCCTTCGACCGCGCCGCGCTACGGCTGGCCAACCGGCTGGTCGGCAACCGGTCCGCCGCCGCAGCGATCGAGGTGACCCTCGGTGGCCTGGTCCTGCGCGTCCACGATGCGGTCACGGTGGCCCTCGCGGGTGCGGTGTGCCCGGGCTTGGATTGGGGCAGTCCGGTCTCCCTCGCGGCCAGGGCCACGGTGCACCTGCACGCTCCGGCCCGCGGGCTGCGCAGCTACCTCGCCGTGCGAGGCGGCCTGGCCGTCCAGAGCGAACTGGGGTCACGCAGCACCGACACCATGAGCGGGTTGGGGCCGCCCCGGCTGCGGCGGGGCGACCGGCTGGCTATCGGAGCCGAGATCGCTGCCGGCGTCGATGGAGCGACTGCGTCACCCCGAGCGGCGCTGAGGCAGTTGCGCGTGATCGCCGGACCGCGCGACGACTGGTTCGCCGCGGACGCGCTGGCCCGGCTGTGCGCCTCTACCTGGACCGTGCGCCCCGAATCGAACCGGGTCGGCATCCGCCTGGACGGGCCCCGCCTGGAGCGCATCCGGACCGACGAACTGCCGAGCGAGCCGACCTTGCCCGGCGCGCTGCAGGTTCCACCGGACGGCCGGCCGATCCTGTTCGGGCCCGACGCGCCGGTGACCGGCGGCTACCCGGTGATCGCCGTGGTGCACGACGGCGACCTCGACGCGGCCGCACAATGGCGACCTGGTTACCCGATCAGGTTCAGCCAATGAATGGGTGCAGGACGACCCAGACGAGCGCCGCCACTGCCCCGGCGGCCGGGATCGTCAACACCCACGCGAAGACGATGTTGCCCGCCAGCCCCCATTTCACCGCCGAGAACCGGCGGGTGGCGCCGACCCCCATGACCGACGACGTGATGACGTGGGTCGTCGAGATGGGCAGGCCGTAGTGTGCGGTACCGAGCAGCACGGCGCTGGCGACCGTCTGCGCCGCGAAGCCGCTGGGCGGGGTCAGCGAGAAGATCCGCCGCCCCAGCGTGCGCATGATTCGCCAACCGCCTGAGTAGGTTCCGGCTGAGATCGCGGCGGCCGCGGCCAGGATGACCCACAGGGGGATCGGTTCCTTGGCGCCGAGGTGCCCCGACACCACCAGGGTGAGGGTGATGACTCCCATGGTCTTCTGTGCGTCCTGCGTGCCGTGCCCGAACGCCATCGACGCAGCCGAGGCGATCTGGCCCCAGCGGAATCCCCGATTGGCGCGGACCGCGTTGACTTTGCGGAACGTCCACAGCAGGGCGAGCATGAACAGATAACTCAGCCCGAAGCCGATCAGCGGCGAGATCACCATCGGGATGACGACCTTGTCGAGCACGCCCTGCCACTGCACCGTTTCCGAGGCGGCAATGGCCGCACCCACCAGGCCGCCGATCAGGGCGTGCGATGACGAGGAGGGCAGCCCGAAGTACCAGGTCCCCAAGTTCCAGACGATCGCGCCGATGAGCGCGGCCAGAATGACGATCAGCCCCGAGGTTCCGTGCGTCGGCTGCTTGATGATGCCCTTGCCGACTGTGGCGGCGACCTTGGTGGAGATGAGCGCGCCGAGGATGTTCATGACGGCGGCCATGCCCAGGGCTACCCGAGGGGTGAGCGCTTTGGTCGAGATCGAGGTAGCGATCGCGTTGGCCGAGTCGTGGAAGCCGTTGGTGAAGTCGAAACCAAGCGCCACGACGACAATGACCACCACAAGGGCAGTGGAATCCACCGGTTCAGGACTCCTTGACGGCGATGGTCTCGACAGCGTGCGCGACGTGCTCCAGGGCGTCGGCGGCATCCTCGAAGCCGTCGGCCACCTCCCGTAGCTTCACCATCGTCAGCGCGTCGTAGTCGCCGCTGAACAACCTGGACAGCAGCTTGCGGTACACCCGGTCGGCCTCGTTCTCGAGGCGGTTCACCTCGATCCAGTACGGCTCGAGGTCGCTCAACGTCTTCAGCCGCGACATCGCGTTCGCGGTCTCGTTGGCAGAGCGCTGCAGCAGCGTGATCTGCTCGGTCATCAGGGCGGGTAGCTTGCCGACGTCGGCGAGCACGATGAAGTCTGCGGCCGCCTCGATCGCGTCGACGACGTCGTCGAGCGCGGAGGCGAGCCGGTAGATGTCCTCGCGGTCGAACGGGGTCACGAAGCTCGTGTTGAGCTGGCGCATGATCCGATGGGTGACCGTGTCGTTGGCGTGCTCGCGGTCGCGCAGTTCCTTTGCGATGGCCTCACGGTTGGCGTTCGGGTCGATCAGGCCGGCCAGCGCCTCGGCGCAGGCGGCGACGTTGTGGCCCGCTTCGGTGAACATCGCATAGAACGCGTTGTCACGGGGGGTCAGGCGGAATGCCACGGCGCTCCTTGAGAGTGGGCGGTCAGCGCCGAGGGTATCCGGCTCCAGGCAGGCCCTCGCACCCCGTCCTCAACTGAGGACGATTGTCTTGTTCCCGAACACCAGCGTGCGGTGCTCCACGCGCGCAGGCAGCGCCCGGGCCAGCACCGCCGTCTCCAGATCACGGCCCTTGCGGACCAGGTCGTCGATCGAGTCGCGATGGGTGACCGCCGCGACACCGTTGCGACGGAGCCTGGCGCCGCTCAGATCGAATTCGACGCGCTGGAAGAAGACACCGGCATCACGTCGATGTGCTGCTCGGCGTGCAGGATTGCCGCGGTGGGTGAGCACGAACTCGGCGACGGCATGCACCAGCCCCGGCTGATCCCGGCGGGAGATCAGCAGTATCGCGGTGCTGATTAGCGAATCCGCTCAGTGCCGGCTCTTGATAATCCTGCGGATGAGCAAAATCCCGAACAGCGCGCCTGCGCCGCCAATAACGGCTTTGCCCTGGGGTGACTGAGCTTTTTCCTTCACCGCCTGCTTGAGGTTGTCGGCCATGCGCTTGGGGTTCGTGCGGTAGACCAGCTGGTCGATGGCCACGGCCAGCGACGTGCGGGCGTTCTCGATGTCACGCTGTATCTCGTCAGCGCTCCGCTCGCCAGCCACCCTGAACCCCCTTCGCGCGGCCCCACCTGAGCCTGCTGGGCAAAGCCTAGTGGTCCGTCCGGCATATGCGACGGTGGAAATGATGATCGAAAGCTAGGCCCGGTCACCGGCTGCCGCGCGATCGGTAGCGTGGCCCGCATGACCCGACTTTCCCCCGGCGACCAGGCCCCCGAGTTCACTTTGCCCGACGCCGACGGCCACGATGTCTCGCTGCGCGATTTCCGCGGCCGCAGGGTGGTGGTGTATTTCTATCCGGCGGCGATGACCCCGGGCTGCACGACCCAGGCCTGCGATTTTCGCGACAACCTCGCCGAGCTGACCGAGGCCGGGCTCGTCGTGCTGGGCATCTCGCCCGACAAGCCCGAGAAACTGGCCACGTTCCGCGAACGCGAAGCGCTGACTTTCCCCTTGCTGTCCGACCAGACGCGTTCCGTGCTCGAAGCCTATGGCGCGTACGGAGAGAAGAAGATGTACGGCAAGACCGTCGTCGGCGTGCTCCGCTCGACCTTCGTGGTGGACGCCGACGGCAAGATCGAGTCGGCCCAGTACAACGTGAAGGCAACCGGCCACGTCACCAAGCTGCGCCGCGATCTAGCGATCTAGCGATCTAGCGCTCTGACGCCGCATCGGACCAGCCAGGTTCCGGCGCCCACGTAGGGTGTGCCCGGCGGGGGCCGTAGCCCAACGGCAGAGGCAACGGCTTTAGGTGCCGTCCAGTGAGGGTTCGAATCCCTCCGGCCCCACAAATGTGGTGTCGTCGGGCGGGGTCGTGGGGATCAGTCGGTGATTGATTCCGAGTCGTGCTGGCCATGATGGTCGTCATGGGCGAGCGCGCCGGGTTCTGGTGACGGCAGGGCGCCGGTGCCCATCGGGGCGCACCGTAGGTCGTGTCCGACGCTGGTCAGACACTTGCCATCGCCCAGGCGCCACTTCCAGCCGTGCATCTGGCAGGTCAGCACGCCGTCGTCGATGTTGCCGAAGCGGCTCAGGTCGGCCTTGAGGTGTGGGCAGCGGCGCTGCAGTTCCCAGCCGTCCAGGACAACCGTTTCCTTGGCTTCGTCGGCGTTCTGCTCGGCGAACCAGCCCTCGGCGTAGTTCAGGCGCTCCTCTGACAGGCATTTGAAGAACACGTAGATGAACTCGTTGTATGGCCCGATTCGCTGCGCGGAGAAACGGCAGGACAGGAAAAGCGAGTTCACCCAGTCGATCTCGTGATCGTGGATCAACTGCTCGAGATAGGCCCGTCGGGTGCGGAACCGGTAGCGCACCTTCTCCCCCGCGTACTCCCGTACCTCGCGAGCCAGGAAGTCCAGCAGGATGTCGACGTCGCCGCGCTCGGCGTCCTCGGCGGTGAAGCGGATGCCGCCGTCGATGCCGGCGGCCATGTGGTCGGCCTCTTCCAGCAGCGGGGTGAACCACTCCTGCAGGGCCGGCAGGATGTCGATCTCTGAGTGCGCCCAGGTCGCCTTGGCTGCCTCGACCTCGGGCATCCGGCGCGCCTGCATCTCGCGCAGGTAGCTCTCCTTGTGCGCGAACAGCTTCTCGACCTCGTCGTCGGGCATCGGATGCAGCACCGGGCACTGGGCCACGGCGAGATCGGCCACCGAGCCCGGCAGCAGCAGCCGGGCCTCGTCGTGGCCGTGTTCGGCGAGCCAGTCCAGGTACACCCGCTGGTCGGGGAAGATGTTGGACTCGTCGCCGAAGATGTCGTTGAAGCCCCACAGCTCCTCGTCCAGGAAGCACGGTGGTCCGGCCATCGGGAACACGTAACGGGCGTCGCATTCCGCTATGTAGCGCAGCGTGCGGTCGAACTGGCGCTCCCGCTTGGTCAGGCCGAGCGCCTGCTTGGCCCGGGCCGGCAGCTCGTAGACCATCGGGAACCAGATCGCGCCGGAGAACTGCACGAGGTAGGCATCGATCGGGCCGAGCTCGGTGAACGCGTCCAGCTCCGACGGCCGGGCGTCGTTCTGGTTCAGCAGGCGGTACTGGCCGTCGTAGACCCACAGCGACGAGTCACCGATCGGCCCGTCGGTCGGCGAGGTCAGCGACTGGATCATCACCTGCAGGCCGTCGAGCTCCACCGGCTCGCCGTTCTCGGGCTTGACGAAGGTGGTGAAACCGATCTCGCGCAGCGCATCCTCGAGCTCGGTTGTCGCGAAGTCGGGCAGCAGCACTGTCGTTTTCTTGCTGATGTGCTTGCGCAGGTGCTCGGGGTCGAAGTGGTCACGGTGCAGATGGCTGACGAAGAGGTAGTCGGCCTGGCCGATCTGGTCCCAGTCCAGCTGCGAATTGTCCGGGAACGGGAACCACGAGCCGAAGTACGCGGGATTCACCCACGGGTCAGTGAGGATGGTGCCGCGCCCGGTCTCGATGAGCATGCTGGCATGCCCCAGGCCGGTGATCCGCATGGCTCGACCCTAATGCCAGAATGACAGCGGTCCTTGCACCGCAACCCCGACTGGAGCGCGACGTGCCTTTCCTCGACCCGCACGGCGAGCAGCCCGAACTCGGCGCGCCCGACGACTACGCGGCCCACCATCCCGAGGACCACCCGAGCGACTGGGGCTGGCACGGCGAGTGGGGCAAGGTCGGCCGGATCGGCGCCTGGGCCGCGATCGTCATCCTGCTGCTGATGATCACCGCCACGCACTACAACGCATCCGGGACGGCCTGGCTGGTGTTCATCGCCGGCAGCCTCATCGGCTACCAGATCTGGGATATCCGCCGCCGCCGCAACGCCTGGCGCCAATAGCGCGCAGATCAGCCGATGTCGACGCCGGCCGGAGTCTGCGCTGCGTCCCCGTGTGCGATGTGGCCAAGTTGCTTCCAGATGAGCACGACGAACAACCCGGAGCCGGCAAACGCGAACCAGAACGGCGCGGCGATACCCAGGTGTTGGGCCAGCAGGCCGCCGATGGCCGAACCGATGACCAGGCCACCGAACACGCCGACCGTGTTGACGCTGCCGACCCGCCCCTGCAACGCGGTGGGTACCGCGCGCTGGCGGACGGTGATCGACGTCGTGCCCCAGATGAAGGCATGGGCGCCGAATACGAAGAAGATCGGCATGGCGACCCATGGTGACGTGGTGATCGCGAGGCCGAGATGGGTGAACGTCTCGATGATCAACCCGATGCGCATGATGTCGCCCAGGCTGACGCGCTTGACGATCCAGCCGTAGGACAGCGTCCCGACCAGCCCTCCCACCGCGCCCACGGTCGTGATCAGGCCGAAGCCGACGGAGCCGAGTCCCAGTCGGTGGGTGGCGTAGAGCACCAGGACCGACCAGGCGGCGCCGAACGTGATGTTGAAGGTGAAGATCGTCAGCACCAGGGTGCGTACGGCCGGATGGTGGCGCACCCAGCGAATGCCTTCAGCGATGTCGAGCCGCACTGCTCTCGTGCTGCGGTCCTCGGGCACGTGCGCGGGCAGTGCGATCCGCGACACGAGGATCGCGCCGAGGGCAACCAGGACGGCCTGGGTGACGAAGGGTGACGCCGTGCCGGCCGCGAACAGCGCGGCCCCGATCGGCGGGCCCACCAGTTGATTCACCGTGATGAAGCCCGCCACGAGCCGCGCGTTCGCGATCGCGAGGTCGTCGCGGTGCACCAGCATCGGCAGCAGGGTGCTGCTCGTATTGTCGGCGAACACCTCGGCCGTCCCGAGGACGAAAAGCGTTGCGAGGACGAGGGCAATCGACACCCTCCCGGTCAGGATCGTCACGGTCAGCACGCACAGCACGGCGGCACGCAGCAGGTCCGCTGTGACGACAATGAGTTTGCGGTTGACCCGGTCGGACAGGGCCCCGGCCCACAAGCCGAACACCAGCGGCGGCAGCCACTGCAGCAACGCGGCCAGTGCGATCAAGAACGCGCTGCCGGTCAGCGAGGCGACGAGCAGTGGTCCCGCCGCGATCGCAATGCCGTCGCCGGTATTGCTGAGCCACGACGACGCGAGTAACCACCTGAAACCGCGGCCGAGGCGCCTCGGGGCGACGGCGTCAAGGAGGATCGTCACAACGACCCGAGGCTAGCCGACCGACAACGTGCGCGCGCTCGTGTGGCGCATCTCGATGATCAGAAGCGGGGGATTTCGCCGCCGCTCGACGTCCGGATCCGTCAATGGGAAGCGCGGGCGGCCTGACGGGCGCGCAACCGGTCGCGCTGCTCGATGAACCTGCTCGCCTGTGCGTCGAGCCCCACCAGGAATTCGGCCAGCTCAGCGCGCGCCTGCTCCCCCGCCGGCCCCAGATCCTCGCGGGTGAACACCTTCCAATACCGCAGCACCGGCATGATCACCTCGTCGTGGTGCAGGCGGAGGTCATAGATCCCGGCCTTGGCGATGGCCACCGAGTTGCGGGTGAAGTCCGGCATTCCGGCGCCGGGCATCTGGAACCCGACGACCTCGTCGCGGATCGCGCACAGCATCGAGTCGGGATCTCGGTCCAACGCGGCAGCGCCAAGGTTTCGGTAGAACACCATGTGCAGGTTTTCGTCGGTGGCGACACGGGCCAGCAATTGCTCGGCGATCGGGCAGCCGGTGGCTGCACCCGTGTTGCGGTGCGACACGCGAGTGGCCAGTTCCTGGAAGGAGACGTAGGCCAGCGCCTGAAGCATGCTCTTGTCACCGGAGTCGTAACCAGCACTCATGTGTTGCATCCGCAGCCGCTCCACCTCGACGGGGTCAGCGCCACGCGTGGTGACGAGATAGTCACGGATCGCGATGGCGTGACGGCCCTCTTCTGCGGTCCAGCGCCCGACCCACTCGCCCCACGCGCCGTCGCGGCCGAACCGGGTCGCGATCTCGCGGTGGTAGGACGGCAGGTTGTCCTCGGTCATCAGGTTGACCACCATCGCGATTCGGGCGACGGGATCCAACGGCGAGTCCTCAGGCGTCCAGTCTTCGCCGCCGAGAAAAGCGAAGTCGCGGCCACGGCTCCACGGCACATAGTCGTGCGGGTGCCACTCCTTGGCGACGCTCAGGTGCCGTTCCAGGTTCTCGGCGACCACCGGCTCGAGCTCGTGGAGCAGGCGTGCCTGGACACCCGCTGCGGTGTCAGCGGATTCGAGAGCAGTCATATCTGGAGCCTCCATCGCCGGCCGGACAGACCTACGGTTACGTTACCGTCGGGCGCTGCCCGGCCGCCGATCGCTCTCACCTACCGTCCAGTAAAGCGAGCGGCGGTAAGCGTTCCGTAACAAGCGAATACCAGGTCGTGCAGGCGACCCCGGTTACGGTTTGCCCATGCGATCGCGGCACGTGCTCGTCCCCGTGTGCCTCCTCGCGGCGGGACTGCTCACCGCGGCATTGGCCTGGTTCCAGCCGTGGAAACTCTGGGTGGACGATCGCGTGAACGACCGGCTGCCGGCGCTCGCCTTGGTGCCGACCACGCCGTCCGACGCGGCGAGCAGCGCACCGCTACCGTCGGCCACCGCGGCACCGCCCGTCGGTCCGTCGCCCAGCAAGCCCTCGGGCGCCGTGCTGCTGTCGCGGGGCCAGTTGATCAGCCACGAGCACCCGACACACGGCACGGTCAGCGTGATCCGGGCGTCTGACGGTTCGCGCGTCCTGGCCATCGCGCACCTGGACACCAGTAACGGTCCCGACCTGCACGTCTGGCTGACCGACGCGCCGGTGCGCCCGGGCAGCGGCGGATATCACGTCTTCGACGACGGCGAGCACGTCAGCCTGGGCGTCCTCAAAGGCAACAAGGGCGATCAGGTGTACTCCATCCCGACGGACCTGGACCTGTCCCGACTGACCAGCGTGGCCATCTGGTGCGACCGCTTCGACGTGTCCTTCGGCGCAGCAGAGCTGGTGCCCGCCGCGAACTGAGCCTCGGATCGGCAGTCCTCGCCTAACGACCCTCGAGAAGCGGCTGACGGGGATCCCAGGGCGGCCCGCCCGCCGCGTCACTGCGGCGCCGGGCGATCCCCGTCAGCGCCTCGAGCACCACCCGGTTGGCCAGGAACGAGGTGATCTCGGCATGGTCATAGGGCGGCGAGACCTCGACAACGTCCATCCCCACGACGGGTAGCTCGAAGGCGATCCGGCGCACCGAGTCCAGCAGTTCGCGCGCGGTGAGCCCACCCGGCTCGGGCGTCCCGGTACCCGGCGCGTGCCCGGGATCGCAGACGTCGATGTCGACCGACAGGAAGACGCCGTCGCAGTCGTCGAGCGCGATCGTGAAGGCCTCGGTAAGGCATTCGGCCAACCCGCGCGCGCCGATCTCGGACATCTCATAGGACCGCATGTGCTGCTCGGCCATCCAGTCCAGCGTCTCGGGCGGCGGCCAGTACCCGCGCAGTCCGATCTGCAGGAACCGGTCACCGCGCAGGGCGCCGGACTCGATCAGGCGCCGCATCGGCTGGCCGTGCCCGATCAACGACCCGAACTCGATGTTGCCGGTATCGGCGTGCGCGTCGAAGTGGATCATCGAAATGCGGCCCTGACCCAGGTGCTGAGCCACCCCGGCCGCATCGGGCCAGGCGATCGTGTGGTCGCCGCCCAGGACGAGCGGGATGGCACCGGTGGCCGTGACCGCGTGCACCGCCTGCTGCAGGTCGCGCACCGATCGCTGCGCGTCGCCGGAGAACATCTCGACATCGCCGGCGTCATAGACCCGCAGGTCCCGCAGTCCGTCGACGCGCATGGCCAGGGACGGCCGGGACCCGTCGTGCGGCAGGTAGCAGCTCTGCCGAATGGCCTGCGGGCCGAACCGGGTGCCAGCCCGGTGGGAGGTGCCGCCGTCGAACGGCGCGCCGAGCACGACGACGTCGGCGTCGGCGTAGCTGGCGGCGTCGGCCCAGTCACATCGGTCGACGCCGAGGAACGTGATGTCCGGCCCGAACTGCGCGCCGTATCTGGGCATGCCGTGAACCGTATCGCTGCCGAGGCACCGCGGGCTCAGGGCGGCAGTTCCTGCTGCCCCCACGGCGACGCGTACTCGCCGGCCAGCAGATCGAGGAACGGGACCGCGTCGAACGCCTCAGGACCCAGGACACCGGCCCCCGTCCAGATGCCCGAGTCGATGAGCTCCAGCGCGACGACGGGATTGACCGCGGTCTGCCACACCACCGCCTGTGCGCCGTACTCCTTCATCGACCACTCGTTGTCGACCACGTGGTAGAGGTACGTCGAGCGAGGCTGGCCGTCCTGGCCGGTGCCACGAACCCACAACCCGGCGCAGGTCTTGCCGGTCATCCGCTCGCCGAGCGTGGCCGGGTCCGGCAGGCAGGCCGCGACCACGTCGCGCGGGCTCACCTCGACCCCGCCCACCGTCACCTTCTCGGTGCGATCGAGGCCGAGCTTGCGCAGGGTGCGCAGGACGTCGATGAACTCCTCGCCCAATCCGTACTTGAACGTCACCCGCCCGGCATCGACCCAGCGCGGGATGAGCAGGACCTCTTCGTGTTCGACGTTGACGCACTCGACCGGCCCGATGCCTTCGGGGAAGTCGAACGTCTCCGGTTCGCTGAACGGTTCGGTGGTGAACCAGCCACGGTCCTTCTCGAAGATCACCGGCGGATTGAGGCACTCCTCGATCGTCGTCCAGATCGAGAACGACGGGGCGAAGTCGAAGCCCTCGACCACGAGGTTCGCGCCGTCGCGCACGCCTGCTTCGTCGATCTTGCTGAACAGATGGTCGGTGGCGTAACGCGCGAACACGTCCGCGAGCCCGGGCTCGACCCCGATGCCGACCAGCGCAATGTGGCCTGCGGCCGCCCACTCGTCGGCGAGCTCGAACTGCTCGTCCCCGAGCTTGACTCCGGTCTCGGTGTAGGGGTGCTCCGGGTGTGGCGTGGACAAGGACATCGCCATGTCGAGGTAGTGGGTGCCACCAGCCAAGGCAGCCCGGAATATCGGCATCGTGAACCGCGGATCGGTCGCACCCAGGACCGCGTCGATCTGGTGCTCGAGAAGCAGCGCTTCGATCGCTGCCTGGTCGGACGCGTCCAGCCGGGCGGCCACGAATCTCGGGTCGTCGGCAGCGCCAGCGGCCCGTTGCGCGCGAGCCAGGTCGTAGTCGGCGAGCACGACGTGAGTGAGGAACTGCCGACGCGCAGCGATGAGCGCGGCTGCCGAACCCACCCCGCCGGCACCGAGGATCAGAAGACGCATCCGACGACTATAGGGAACACGCCACGACGAAATCCATAGACAGATCGGTGGTCTCGCGCGGAAACACTTGCAATTCTTGCCGAGGGCTGCGATAAACGCTCCACCCAGTCAACGGAATCCGTCGAGGAGCCGAACGTGACCAGTACGTCCACTCGTCCGAATGCCGATGCCCACCGCGACAAGGGCCTCAAGGCCGGCGCCCTCGGCCTGTTCTCCAGCGTCGTCATCGGCGTCGCCTCGACGGCGCCGGCCTACAGCCTCGCCGCGACGCTCGGCTTCATCGTCGTGGGCGTCGGGCTGCAGGCGCCGCTCATCGTGATCCTCGCCTTCATCCCCATGCTCTTCACCGCGATCGGTTACTCGGAATTGAACAAGGCAGACCCGGACTGCGGCACGACGTTCACCTGGGCCACCCGTGCCTTCGGCCCGAAGACGGGCTGGCTCGGGGGCTGGGGCATCATCGCCGCCGACGTCCTGGTGATGGCCAGCCTGGCCCAGGTGGCCGGGCAGTACGTGTTCCTGCTGTTCAACGCCGACGGGATCGGCTCGGACGCAACGAGCGGCTGGGTGCTGCTGGTCGGCTGCCTGTGGATCGTGTTGATGACCTACATCTGCTACGTCGGCATCGAACTGTCGGCCAAGTTGCAGCAGATATTGCTCACGATCGAGTTAGCCGTACTGCTCGTGTTCGCGGTCGTCGCGCTGGTCAAGGTCGGCACCAACAACGGCGCGGCGTCATCCATCGGCGTGTCGCTGTCGTGGTTCAACCCCGGAAACGTCCCGGACTTCTCCACGTTGTTCCGTGGCCTGCTGCTCATGATCTTCATCTACTGGGGCTGGGACAGTGCGGTCTCGGTGAACGAGGAGACCGCCGACCCGACCAGGACGCCGGGCCGGGCGGCCATCATCTCGACGGTCATGCTGGTCGTCACCTACACGTTGGTGACCCTGGCCGCGATGTCGTTCGCCGGCATCGGCGATAGCGGTATCGGCCTGAGCAACGCGGACAACGCCGGCGACGTGCTGTCCGTGCTGGGCAAGGCGGTGTTCGGGGACAGCGCCTTCGGCTCGACGATGAGCCACCTGCTGATCCTCATGGTGCTGACCTCGGCGGCGGCATCGACGCAGACGACGATCCTGCCGACGGCACGCACCTCTCTGTCGATGGCGGTCTACCGGGCGCTGCCCAAGGCATTCGCCCGGATCCACCCGCGGCACCTGACGCCGTCGGTCTCGACGGTGACCTTCGGTGCGATCTCGATCCTGCTGTACGTGATGCTGAACTACGCCGACAACCCGATCAGCGTCATCGCCGACTGCGTCACGGCACTGGGCATGATGATCGCTTTCTACTACGGCCTGACCGGCTTCGCGTGCGTCTGGTACTACCGCAAGACGCTCACCTCAAACGCCCGCGACCTGTTCATGCAGGGCATCATCCCTGGTCTGGGCGGCGTGATCCTGTGGTTCGCGCTCGCATGGAGCCTGCACGACGACTGGCTCAAGCCGACCGACACGACGCCGAGCTACACGGAGTGGGACCTGCCGTTCCCGCCGCACTGGCAGATCGGCGGAGTCTTCGTGCTCGGGGTGGGCACCTTCCTGCTCGGCATCATCCTGATGGTGCTCTGGCGGCTGCGGGCACCGGCGTTCTTCAAGGGCGAGACGTTGAACAAGGACACCCCCACGCTGGTTCCCGACGACGGCCCCCTGCCCACCGCCGTCCCGTCAGGCTGACAACGATATCCGTCGGAATTCCTTACCTTGACAAGCAATAGCGTCGTCCGAAGACAGGAAACCAGCGGATCCGTTTGCAATTCGCGTTGTCATGAGAGAGGCTGCAGGCATGACTCGGAGCCCCGTGCGCGCCGCGCCGGACGAGGTCAGCAAGGCGATCATCGAGCAGTTGCAGGCTGACGGCCGCCGGCCGTACTCGACGATCGGCAAGGCCATCGGCCTGTCCGAAGCCGCCGTGCGGCAACGGGTGCAGAAGCTCATCGACGGCGGCACCATGCAGATCGTCGCGGTCACCGATCCGATGCAGATCGGCTTCGCCCGGCAGGCGATGATCGCGATCTCGGCCTCCGGTGACGTCGAGGCGATCGCCGACCAGCTGGCCAAGATCGACGAGGTCGACTACATCGTGGTCACGGCCGGGTCGGTCGACCTGCTGGTCGAGGTCGTTGTCGAGGACGACGAACATCTGTTGCGTCTGGTCAACGGCCGGATCCGCACGATAGAAGGCGTCACCCGTACCGAGTCCTTTCTCTATCTCAAGCTCGTCAAACAGACCTACAACTGGGGCGCACGATGACAACTACACCTATTCACACCGCGGCAGCCGAGCAGACGTTCGACGCTGCCACACTCTCGGCCAAGGCGCGCGAGCATCTCTGGATGCACTTCACCCGCCAGTCCTCCTACGCGCAGGCGCCGGTACCGACGATCGTGCGTGGCGAGGGCGCCCGCATATTCGACGTGAACGGCAAGAGCTATCTCGACGGTCTGGCCGGGCTGTTCGTGGTGCAGGCCGGACACGGCCGCCTCGAACTCGCTGAGGCCGCCTACAAGCAGGCCGCCGAGCTCGCGTTCTTCCCGATCTGGTCCTACGCGCACCCACCGGCCATCGCGCTGGCCGACCGGCTGGCCGACTACGCGCCCGGAGATTTGAACAAGGTCTTCTTCACCACCGGCGGCGGCGAGGCCGTCGAGACGGCGTGGAAGCTGGCCAAGCAGTACTTCAAGCTCACGGGCAAACCCATGAAGCACAAGGTGATCAGCCGCAGCATCGCCTACCACGGCACCCCCCAAGGGGCGCTGTCGATCACGGGTATCCCGGACGCGAAGAAGTGGTTCGAGCCGCTGGTCCCCGGCGCGCACAAGGTGCCCAACACGAACTTCTACCGTGCACCTGAGCACGGCGACGACCTCGAAGCGTTCGGCCGCTGGGCCGCCGACCAGATCGACCAGGCCATCGAGATGGAGGGGCCGGATACCGTCGCGTGCGTCTTCCTCGAGCCGGTGCAGAACTCCGGAGGCTGTTTCCCACCGCCGCCGGGTTACTTCCAGCGGGTGCGCGAGATCTGCGACAAGCACGACGTACTCCTCGTCTCCGACGAGGTCATCTGCGCGTTCGGTCGACTGGGCACGATGTTCGGCTGCGACAAGTTCGGCTACGCGCCGGACATGATCCTGTGCGCCAAAGGGATGACCAGCGGCTACTCCCCCATCGGCGCATGCATCGTCAGCGACCGGATCGCCGAGCCGTTCTGGAGCGGTGACAACTACTTCCCGCACGGCTACACGTTCGGCGGCCACCCGGTATCGGCGGCCGTGGCCATGGCCAACCTCGACATCTTCGAGCGCGAAGGCCTCAACGAGCACGTCCTGCAGAACGAGGGCGCGTTCCGCTCCACCCTCGAGAAGCTGACCGACCTGCCCATCGTCGGGGACGTGCGTGGTGACGGCTACTTCTACGGGATCGAGCTGGTCAAGGACAAGGCCACCCGCGAGACGTTCGACGAGGACGAATCCGAGCGGTTGCTGCGCGGGTTCCTCTCCAAGGGCTTGTTCGAGGCCGGGCTGTACTGCCGCGCCGACGACCGCGGCGACCCGGTAGTGCAGTTGGCGCCACCATTGACCGTCGGCCAGGCCGAATTCGACGAGATGGAGCAGATCCTGCGCTCGGTGCTGACCGAGGCGTGGACGCGCCTCTGACCCTGCCGCAACAGCGTGCGCACGCTACTTGGGTGCCAGCATCCCTGAGGTTCTCGCCCTAACACACTTCCACCACCGCGCCGATTCTGCTGCAGTGGACTCGATGATGTCGATCATGTCGATGTGGTTGCGGCTCGAGCTGGCGCGGCGGTGGCGCGCCATGCTCGTCCTCGGGCTGCTCGTCGCGCTCAGCACCGCAACTGTCCTCACGTCGGTCGCCGGCGCGCGGCGAGGCGCAAGCGCAGTCGACCGGTTGTCCGCTGCCACGTTGCCGGGCACTGCGGTCGTGGTGCCCAATCAGCCAGATTTCGACTGGGAGCAGGTCCGAGACCTGCCCGAGGTCGCTGCGCTCACGAGGTTTCCCGCCTATGCGGGCCTCACCATTGTCGAAGCACCCGACGACACGGTGACGCCGCTGCTCCCTGCCGATGCCGACGGTATGCGCACCATCGAACGGCCGGTGCTGCTCAAGGGCAGGCTCAGCGATCCCACGCGTTCGGACGAAGTGGTGGTCACGCCGGCCTTCGTGACCAGGACCGGCCGCGGTGCCGGCGACTCGCTGACCTTGCAACTTCCGACGCCCGATCAGGCCGAGGCCAGTATCCAGGCCAACTCCGCCGAACCGCCGTCCGGGCCACGAGTTCCACTGCGGATCGTGGGCGTCGTTCGGTCGCTGTGGTGGGGCGACGAGGTCGGCGGCCGGGGCAATGTCATCCCCTCGCCCGCCCTCCTGAGCCGCTATCGAACGAACGTACTGGGCACATCGAACACCGTGCCGATGAACGCGTTGGTTCGCTTGCAGCACGGTGCGGCCGACCTGCCCGCGTTCCGTGCCGATCTCACGCGCGTCAGCGGAAGGCCGGACCTCGATGTGGTAGATCGCGCCGAATACGTCCGGCATGCCCACGCCGTGACCCGCTTCGAGAGCGCCAGCCTGCTGAGTTTCGGTCTGGCCCTGCTGCTGGCCGCAGCGGTGATGGTGGGCCAAGCCATCGGTCGGCACGCGGCGCTCAGCGCGGCCGAATTACGCCCGCTGCGAGCTGTGGGGCTGACCAGCCGGCAGGCCATTGCGATGAGCTCGGTTGCGCCCGTGTTGACCGCGCTTGTGGCCACGAGCATCGGCGTCGGATTGGCCATCGTCTGCTCCCCGTGGCTGCCGTTCGGCGCGGCAGCGCAGCGCGAGCCGAGCCCTGGGATCGATGCCGACTGGTTGGTTCTCGGCGCCGGGTGGACTTTGATACCGACGGCCGTTGCCGGCGCGGCCGCGTTCGGCGCATGGCGGAGCCTGGCGCTGGCACGACGATCGGCACCGTCGCGCCGCTCGGCAGTCGCGCAGGCAGCGGCCAGGGCCGGACTGCCGGTCCCGGTCGTGCTCGGTGCCCGCTTCGCCCTCGAGCCGGGCATCGGGCGCCGCGCCGTAGCGATCAGGCCGGCCCTGATCGGCGCGATGGCGGGCGTCATCGGTGTACTGGCTGCGTTCACCTTCGCTGCCGGCGTCTCCGACGCGGCGAGGCACCCGGAGCGCTTCGGCCGCAGTTACCAGTTGGAGGTCGTGTTCGGTTTCGGCGGCCACGACTTCTCACCGGCCAAGCCGGTGCTACTCGCGCTGGCGGCTGACCCGGACGTGGTCGGTGTCACCAACCTGCGCGTCGGGGCGGGCACCTCAGGTGCGGTCACGGTCGTGACCAACAGCTACGACCCGGTCGGGAAGCCGGTGCCGATCGTGCTCACCGACGGCGCGATTCCCGCCGAGGACAACGAGGTGGTGCTGGCACCGAGCACCGCGCGCGATCTCGGCGTCACGGTCGGGTCGTCGATACCCATGAGCGGGGATCGCGGCACGCGCGTGCTGCACGTTGTCGGCGTCGGCTACGGAGTGCAGAGTTCGACGACCAGCTACGACAGCGGCGCCTGGGTGACCGCAGGCGCCTACGACCGCATCTTCGGGGGGTTCAAAGAACACGGTGGTCTGCTCGCGGTTCGACCGGGCACCGAACCCACCAAACTGATCGCGCGCTTGCAGCGCGCCGGTGCGCGCGTCGAAGGTGGCGGCGGGCCGTTGATCATTCCGGCTTTCGTGCCGGTGCAAGTCCGGGAGATCGCCGATGTGCAGGTGCTGCCGCTCGTGCTCGGCGGCTTGCTCATCCTGATTGCCGTGGCGGCCGTGGGTCAGACGCTGCTGGTCACTCTGCGCTCCCGCAAGCGTGACGTGGCAATTCTGCGCGTTCTGGGCATGACGCCGGGGCAGTCTCGCAGCGTTGTCATGGCCCAGTCGCTCGTCTACGTCGTCACCGGATTGCTCGTCGGCATTCCGGTCGGGCTGGCGGCGGGGCGGGCCTTGTGGCGCGTCGCGGCCGACATCATGCCGCTCCAATATGAGCCGCCGGTCCCAGTTTGGGCCCTGCTGCTTGTCGTCCCGGCCGGGCTGCTCGGTGCCGTGCTGCTCAGCGGGGCACCTGGCCACCGGGCAGCGCGGCTGCGCCTGGCCGACGTCCTGCGAGCCGAATGAACGCCCGCTCTAGAGTGGCGCGGTGACCACCCCGCCGGCTCCGGGCATCGCTGGGCGAGCCCATCGCGCGACAGACCCGCTGCATTCGCTGATCTACTTCGTGCCCGAGGCGGAGCAGGAGTACGTCGCGATCGGCCTGCGTCCAGGGCGGATGGGCTACTTCGCGAGCCGCAGCGCGCCGATGGGCGCGGTGTCGGCGGGTGTCACCGCGGCCACCTTCTACAACTTCAACCCTGAGATCGTGGCTCGGGTCATTCCGCGGGCGTGGACCCTCGCGTCACCGGAGGCCATCCTGGCCGCCCGGCTGCGCGTTGCTGACCTGGCCCTGCGCCGCCTGCTCGGCCCGGCCGTCGACGCACCGGAACTGTTCGAGGCAGTGGAGCTGGCCCGAGAGGCAACGGTCGGGCTGCCGGCCGAGGGGCGCACGCTGTTCGCCGCGCACGCCGACCTGCCCTGGCCCGAGCAGCCACACCTCGCCCTGTGGCACGCGGCCACGCTGCTGCGCGAGTACCGCGGCGACGGTCACCTGGTCGCGCTGCAGACCGCCGGCCTGAGCGGCATCGAGTCGATCGTGACGCACACGGCGACCGGTTACGGGTTCCTCGAGGGCCCGGCCAAGCTGCTGCGCGGCTGGTCCGACGAACAGTGGTCCGCCGCAGTCGACGCCCTGCGCGCACGTGGCCTCATGGACGCCGAGGGCCTGAGCGCCGAAGGATTCGCGCTGCGTGAGCGGGTGGAGGCCGAAACCGACCACCTGGACGCCGCCCCCTGGCAGCGCCTCGGCCCCGACCGCACGGCCCGGCTCATCGAGCTCGGCAGGGGCCTATCGCGCGTCGTGGTCGGTAACGGCGCGTTTCCGGCCGGAGTTTTCGCCGCCGCCCGGTGACCAGCACAGGTTGAGGCGGCAGAATGCCGACATGAGCTCGCCGCCGGATCCTGCGCCCGAAATCCGAATCGGCAACGACGAGCGCGAATCCGCGACCAAGGCACTGGATGCGCATCTCAACGCGGGCCGGCTCGATCCCGACGAGTACGCCGACCGGATGGTGCAGGTCAGCGTCGCGCGCACGTTCGCCGACCTGATGCCGTTGTTCGTCGACCTGCCGGCGCCGCACCCCACGTGGCCGGTGGCCACGGAGCCCGTGGCTCTGACCAAGGCCGCGCCAGGTGCACCCGCTGCGCGCCAGGAACACGGCCGGGAGCCGCTGGGTGGCCGCCTCGGGGAGACCTTCGTCGCTCTTTCACCGTTCATCGCCATCGCGTTGTTCTTCTTGTTGCGTTTCGAGTGGCCGGTCTTTCTGCTCATCCCGATAGCGGGCGCGGTGGTGTACGGCGGCCGCCGGAACCGCCGCTAGCGCCTGCGCCGTCACGCTGCGGGGCAGCCCGAGGGGCCGGCCGCCGGTCGTGAAGTCAATGGGCCAGGCCGGCACGGACATGCTCGAAGATCAAGTTTGTTTCGGTGAGCGCGACGTCGGGGTTGCCGCTCAGGTTCACCACGACGAAGTCGCGCAGGTTCTCGGTGCCGGTGGCGGCGATGTGCACCAGGAAGTCGTCGGTACCGCCGAGGAAGAAGACGTTGAGTACTTCCGGTAGCGCGGCGACCTTGGCCGTGAACTCGGCGATGTGGCCACGCGCGTGCGACTGCAGCCGGACCGCGATCATCGCCTGGATCGGCCGGCCGAGTGCCGACGGATCGATGTCGGCGTGATAACCCCGGATGACGCCGCTCTCCCGCAGGGCGCGCACCCGGGTCAGGCAGGTCGACGGCGCGATGCCGACCAGGCCAGCCAGGGCATTGTTCGGGATCCGCGCATCAGCGGCCAGGTGCCCCAGGATGCGTCGGTCGAGGTCGTCCAGAATGGGGCGAACATTGTTCGGCGACGGCGTGCCCAACCTCGTCGAGTCCGAACTATGGGCTGTCATAGGCTTATTCTAACGAATTTCCTGCGGCAGGATGGCTCTATTGCACCCTATCCTTCATCATGCTAGCCAAGAAGTGTTCAGTTCCCAATGTCTGTGGAGGCATTCAATGAAGGTCGGCATCCCTCGCGAGGTCAAGAACCACGAGTACCGCGTGGCGATCACTCCGTCTGGGGTGCACGAACTCGTCCGTCACGGGCACGACGTCGTCGTCGAACGAGACGCGGGAGTCGGTTCGTCGATCCCGAACGAGGATTTCGTGGCAGCGGGTGCCCAGATCCTCGACCGTGCCGACGATGTGTGGGGCAGCGCCGACATGGTGCTCAAGGTCAAGGAGCCGGTCGCCGAGGAATACCACCGGATGCGCAAGGACCAGGTGCTGTTCACCTACCTGCACCTGGCCGCAGACCGGCCCTGCACCGACGCCCTGCTCGCCGCCGGCACGACCGGGATCGCCTACGAGACGGTGCAGCTGCCGGACAGCTCGCTCCCGCTGCTGGCGCCGATGTCCGAGGTCGCCGGCCGGCTGGCACCCCAGGTCGGCTCGTACCATCTGATGCGCCAGGGCGGCGGCCGCGGCACCCTGATGGGCGGGGTACCCGGCGTGTATGCCGCGAAGGTCGTCGTCATCGGCGCCGGCGTCTCCGGTCAGAACGCCGCAGCCATAGCGCTGGGCATGCAGGCCGAGGTGCTACTGCTGGACAAGAACGTCGCCCGGCTGCGGCAGATGGACGCGATCTATCAGGGCCACTGCCAGACCGTCGCGTCGAATGCCTACGAGGTAGAGCGCGCGGTGCTCGACGCCGATCTGGTCATTGGCGCCGTGCTGATTCCCGGGGCCAAAGCACCGATGTTGATCAGCAACGAGCTGGTGTCGCGGATGAAGCCGGGCTCGGTGCTCGTCGACATCTCCATCGACCAGGGCGGCTGCTTCGAGGATTCCCGCCCAACCACCCACGCCGACCCGACCTACCCGGTGCACAACTCGGTGTTCTACTGCGTAGCGAACATGCCGGGCGCTGTGCCGCACACCTCGACGTACGCGCTGACCAATGTCACGCTGCCCTACGCAGTCGAGCTGGCCAACCAGGGCTGGCGCGACGCTCTGCGCATGGACGCAGCGCTGGCCCTCGGCCTGAACACGCACGAGGGGATGCTCACCAACGCTCCGGTCGCCGAGGCCCACGGATACGACGCCGTCGCCCTCGATGACGTGCTCCGTTGAGTGGTGCGGTAACGGCGCCGGTCACTGGGGGGTAGCCGTCGGTGAGTGCCTACCGCGAGCTGTCGCTGTGGCTGCAGAGCGTGCCGGGATCGCTGCAGCCGCGGCCGTCGCTGTCCGGGGACGTCGCGGTCGACGTCGCGATCGTCGGCGCTGGCTACACCGGATTGTGGAGCGCGTACTACCTGCTCGAGGCCGACCCGTCGTTGCGGGTGGCCCTGCTCGAGGCCGAGATCGCCGGCTTCGGCGCGTCCGGGCGCAACGGTGGCTGGTGCTCGGCGCTTTACCCGGTCGAGATCGCCACCCTGGCTGAGGAGGCGGGGCGCTCCGCCGCGATCGCGCAGTACCACGCCATGCAGGGTGCGGTCGGCGAGATCGCCCGGGTCTGCACGGCGGAGGGCATCGACGCCGACCTGGCCATGGGCGGCACCATCGTCCTGGCCCGCTCGCCAGCCCAACTGGCGCGCGCCCGCGCCGAGGCCGCGCAGGCGCAGGAGTACGGCCTGGAGCTGACCCTGCTCGATGCGGACGCGGCGCGGCGCCGGCTGAGCGCGACCTCGGTGCTGGGGGCCACATACACACCGCACTGCGCCGCCATCCAGCCGGCCAAGCTGGTGCGCGGGCTGGCCGAAGTCGTCGCGGCCCGCGGTGCGGACCTCTACGAGCACACCCGGGCCACTGCGATCGAACCCGGCCTCGTGCACACCGCACAGGGCGTCGTGCGCGCCGACGTCGTCGTGCGAGCGACTGAGGGCTACACCGCGGCGTTGCCCAAGCTCCGTCGCGCAGTGGCGCCGGTGTACTCGCTGATGGTGGCCACGGAGCCGCTGGCCGACGGGGTGTGGGCCGAGATCGGGCTGGCCGAGCGGGAGACGTTCAGCGATTACCGCCACCTGATCATCTACGGCCAGCGCACCGCCGACGGTCGGCTGGTGTTCGGCGGGCGGGGTGCGCCGTATCACTTCCGATCGAAGATCCGGGCCGACTACGACCGGGTCGACGGCGTGTTCGAGTCGCTGCAGCGGACATTGGTCGAATTGTTCCCGGTGCTGCGTGACGTCGACATCACGCACCGATGGGGTGGCCCGCTCGGCATCGCCCGCGACTGGCACGCCTCCGTCGGCATGGACCGCGCGACAGGGCTGGCCTGGGCCGGCGGTTACGTGGGCGACGGTGTCTCGACAGCCAACCTGGCCGGGCGGACGCTGGCGGACCTGATCACCGGACGCGACACCGGCGTGACCGCGCTGCCGTGGGTCGGGCACCGCTCGCCCAACTGGGAGCCAGAGCCACTGCGCTGGCTGGAGGCGAACGCGGGTCTGCGCGCGATGACCTGGGCCGACAACAGCGAGCTGCGCACTGGCCGACCCTCGCGGTTGGCCGGCATCGTCAACGCGATGATGGGCCGATGACCGAGCCTCGTGAACGCACCGCGATCACCCGCCTGAAGGCGAAGGGCAGCCCGGATCGTGCTGCCCTTGACGCACTGCTCGACAGCGTCCACGTCGGTCACTTCGGTCTGTGCGGCCCCGACGGGCTACCGGTGGTGATCCCCACGGCGGTGGTGCGCGACGGTGATCGCGTGCTGGCCCATGGCTCGACCGGCTCGCCATGGATCGGAGCACTGGCCGCCGGTGCGCCGACCTGCCTGGCGGTCACCTCATTCGACGGCTTGGTGCTCGCCCGGTCGGCCTTCGAGTCCTCGATCCACTACCGCAGCGCCGTGTTGTTCGGCACGTGCAGTCCGCTGGATGCCACCGCCAAACTGCGCGCGCTCGATCTGATCACCGAGGCGCTGGTGCCCGGTCGGGTCGCCGAGATCCGCCGGCCGGAAGAGCGCGAGCTAGCGGCCACACTCGTGCTCGCGCTGCCGATCGAGGAATGGTCGTTGAAGATCTCCGACGGCTGGCCGGACGACCCGCCCGCCGACGTCGCGGGCGATGCCTGGGCTGGTGTCCTACCGCTCGCGACGAGCTACGGCCTGGCCGTGCCGGCGCCGGATCTGCGGGCCGGTGTCGACGTGCCGCGTTCGGTGTTGCGACTGGCAGCCTCGGACTTGGGGCCGGGCGCGCCGTAGCGAAGGCCGTCGACGAGCAGATCGACCAGCCGCTCGGTGCGGTCGGCCCAGCCCGGAGAATCGGTGGCCATGCAGATGCCGCTCATCGCGCGCAGCAGGTCCTCGGCGTCGACATCGGCGCGGATCACACCGTCGGCGGCCGCCGCCTCAACCAGCGAGCCGATCGCGTCACGGATGCGCTGGTGGCTGTGGCTGAACAGCTCCGAATCGGCACCGAGCACCGACTTCAGTGCCATGGCCATGCCCTTCTTCTTCGCCACGTACCCGGCGAAGCGGCGCATCCACAGCGCCAGCGCGGCGTCACCGGCGTTGTCGGCGAGCAGGTCGTCGACGCCGTCGCAGAGCAGGCTCACCTCGCGCCGGTAGACCGCTTCGGTGAGTGCGTCGCGAGTGGGAAAGTGCCGGTACAGCGTCCCGATGCCGACATTGGCGCGCCGGGCGATCTCCTCGAGCGAGGCGTCCAGGCCGCGCTCGTCGTAGACCTCGGCTGCGGCGGTGAGCAGCAGGTCGCGATTGCGCCGGGCGTCGGATCGCTGCGGGCGGCCCGGCTCATCGGAGTCGACGCCGGGCGTGGCCACGGTGTCCGTCCTCTCCGACCGCGACACGCCGCACCTCCATCACCTGACTTGCCAACCGGAGGCTGCCTCCGTATTGTTACCGGAGGGCCCATCCGTTTCACCAAACTACCACTCCATCGAGGAGTTATCTCGTGGCAATCCAAACTCCACCAGCACCAGCTCTCGCGGACACCCCGCAGAGTCGGCGCCGGCTCTTCCCGCACGGCCACCCCGGCCTTGTCCTCACCCTGATCCTGACCTCCCAGCTGATGGTCGTACTCGATGCGACGATCGTGAACATCGCCCTGCCCGACATCAAGTCGGCGCTGCACTTCTCCCCCGCGAGCCTGTCCTGGGTCGTCAACGCCTACACCCTGACCTTCGGCGGCCTGTTGTTGCTCGGGGCCCGCGCCGGCGACATCCTGGGCCGGCGACGCACCTTCCTGGCCGGCATCGGCGTGTTCACCCTGGCCTCGCTTGTGGGCGGCTTCGCGCAGACATCAGGTCAACTGCTCGCCGCCCGCGCGGTCCAGGGCATCGGTGGCGCGCTGGCCTCACCGTCGGCACTCGCCCTGCTCATGACCATGTTCCCGCAAGGGCGCGAGCGAACGCGCGCGGTTGGCCTGTACACGGCGGTCTCGATCGGCGGAAGCGCGGTTGGGCTCATCGCCGGCGGCATGCTCACTCAGTGGGTGTCCTGGCGTTGGGTGCTTTTCGTCAACGTGCCGATCGGTCTGGCGGTCTTCGCGCTGTCGCGCCTGGTCCTGCCTGAGACTGCCCGCAAGACCGGCCGTTTCGACCTGAGCGGCGCGCTGACGTCGACAATCGGCATGGCCGCGCTTGTGTACGGTTTCGTGCACGCTGCCACGTCCGGTTGGGGCGACCCGGCGACCCTGGTCTCCTTCGTCGTGGGGGTGGCTCTGCTCGTCGCGTTCGTGCTGACCGAGTTGCGGGCACCGTCGCCGATCACGCCCCTGCGGCTGTTCGCCGACCGCAACCGGAGCACGTCTTACGTCGCGCGGCTATTGCTGGTCGCCGGGATGATGGGGATGTTCTTCTTCCTCACCCAGTTCCTCCAGGAGGTGCTCGGCTACAGCGCGCTGAAGACCGGCTTCGCCTTCTTGCCGTTGACCGCCATGCTGTTCATCGCGTCGATGGTGAGCGCGCGGGTCCTCGTGGAACGGTTCCAGGGCCGGACGCTGATGACCGTCGGCATCGCCTTCTCGACCACGGGCCTGCTCTGGATGACACAGCTGTCCGAGACCAGCAGCTACGGATCGCTGCTCGGGCCGCTGCTGGTGTTCGGCCTCGGAAATGGGATCGCGTTCGTCCCGCTCACCACGGCTGCCCTCGACGGGGTCGAGCCGGCTGATGCCGGCGCGGCCTCCGGGCTGGTCAACGTGATGCAACAGGTTGGCGGCTCACTCGGACTCGCCGTTCTCGTCACCGTGTTCGGCAGTGCCAGCGCGCACGCGGCGGCGCGTCCGGCGGCCGGTGACACCGCACGACAGATCGCGCAGCACGCGTTCGTCGTCGGTGCCGACCGGGCGTTCTTCGTGGCCACGCTGTTCCTGGCGGCCACGCTCGTGCTGATCCGCGTCGCGATGCGCGCGCCGCAGCCGGCGAAGACGGTGATCAACGATGCTGCCGTGCTCGTCGACGCCTAGTGCCGTCCCGCGATACTAGGTCCTGTTGCCAAGGACGTGCCGGTCGCAGAACCCGAGCACCGTCTCGTACCAGATGACTGCGTTGGCCGGCGAGAGCACCCAGTGATTCTCGCCGGTCAGCTGCAGGAAGCGGTGCGGCAGGTCCTCCGGCTCGCCGTCGAAGCGGCTGACCAGATCCCACCACAGACGCAAGGCTTCGCTGACCGGAACTCGGTAGTCACGGTTGCCGTGCACGACGAGCATCGGCGTCCGGATGTGGTCTGCGAAATGGTGCGGCGAGTTCTCCGCGTACCACTCGGGGTGCTCAGCCGGCGTGCCGAACAGGCCGCTCTTCCAGTACGCAGCGTCGGTGGTGGTGTGCTGCTGGTCCAGCGCCCACAGCCCGGCGTGGGTGACGATCGCGCGGAAGCGGTCGGTGTGCCCGGCGATCCAGTTCGTCATGTAACCGCCGAACGACCCGCCCAGGCACGCGGTCCGGGTGGCATCGACGTCCTCGCGCGCGGCGACCTCCTCGAGCAACGCTTCGAGATCACGCCACACGGGCTCGGCCCGGTGCGGCCAGGCCCGCGCGATCCAGGCGGCGCCGTAGCCCGTCGACAGCGCCGGGTCGGGCAACAGCACGGCGTAGCCACGCGCCACGGCCACCCACGGGTTCCACCGCCAGTTCCATGCGTTGTAGGACAGGAACGGCCCGCCGTGCACCCACAGCATCAACGGCGCGGGTCCGGCCGTCGCGGCCGGAAGGCACAGCCAGCCCCGCACCGTTGACCCGTCCGGCAGTGCGCTGTCGACCTCGACGAGCCGTCCGGGCAGCGCGGGCGCCGCAGCGGGCGTAGCCAGCATCGTCGGTGCCTGCCCCTCGGCCGTCGCATCGAGCCGGACCGGCGCCGGTGGGGCGTCGACCGTCGAGCGCAGCGCGTACACGGAGCGGCCGTCCGGGGACGGGCACAGGTTCGAGTACGCCGCGTCGCTGGCCACGAGCCGCACCACGGCGCCCAGGGCAGCGTCGAACTGGACGACCTGGGTGCGCCCGTGCCAGTCCCCGGCGATGAACAGCGTGTTCGAGTCGCGGCCCCAGACCCATTCAGTCGGGTGCAGGTCTCCGAGATCCACTCCGAACGGCCCCTCGCCGGTGCCGAGTTCGTAGAGCTGCAGCGTCTGGACCGCCGGGGTGTCAAAGTCGCCCTCGGCCTCGCGCGAGAGTGCCAACCGGCGCCCGTCCGGCGACAACCGCGGCCCGGTGTACTGCACGCCGGGATCGGCGGCCAGTACGGTACGCCGGCCCGTCGCGACGTCGATCAGGCTCACGCCATGGGGCATCCGGCCGCCGCGCTCGCGTTCGCGCCAGGTCGAGGCAACAGTGCTGCCGTCCGCGCTGATCGAGTAGTCGGCCTCGGTGAGTGCGAACGCGGCGTCGGGGGCGAGATCACGGGGCGGTTCGGCCTCGACGCCGGTTCCAGCGCTGGCCAGGTGCAGCAGCCGGGGTGATTCGTCGCCGAGTTCGTGATCCCAGTGCCGGATGGGCATGCCGGTGTGCAGGATGGCCGTAATCTTGCGCTCGGCCCGGTCCTCGCGGCGGCGGGCGTCGTCCTCGGCGTCGGCGGAGTCGACCAGCCTGCTGCCCGACAGCACCACTGCACCGGACTGCGTCGCTACGACCGGGCCGCCGAGTCCACCTGGGCTGAGGGCCACCAATCGCGCTTCGCCGGTTCGGGGCAGCAGCCACAGCGCGGGCTCGTCGCCGCAGTCCGGGCCGCCCTGCGGGTCAGGCCGCGCCGAGATGAAGAGCAGTCCCCCGTCGGGCAGAAAGGCCGGCGCGGACTCGCCCTGCTCCGAGCGGGTCAAGCGACTCGGCTCACCGCCGTCGAGAGCCAGATCCCACAACGACGACGCGTAGCGGGCGCCCTTCTCGTCAGGCTGCTGCATGGACGCCACCAGCCGGGTGCCGTCGATGCTCAGGGCCAGGCCGGTCAGCCGGGGCAACGCGGCGTAGGCCGCGAGGTCGCCGAAGGGGTAGGCACTCATCCGTGCGACGTTAGCGCGCAACGCAGCCGGCGTTGGTGACCGTTCGCGATGCCGGCCCTGGGATCGCCACCCGATCCTGCCCGGTTGCTCAGCCGGAGGCCGCGAGCTGGCCGCACGCCCCGTCGATCTCGCGCCCACGCGTGTCGCGCACGGTCACCGGTACCCCGTGCTGCTCCAGGCGGCGGACGAACTCGCGCTCGACCGGTTTGGGTGAGGCGTCCCAGTCCGAGCCTGGTGTCGGGTTGAGCGGGATCAGATTCACGTGCGCGAGCCGCCGGGTCAGCAGATCGCCGAGCAGGTCGGCGCGCCACGGCTGGTCGTTGATGTCACGGATCATCGCGTACTCGATCGAGTAGCGCCGGCCGCTGCGGGCCGCGTAGGCGTCAGCGGCGGCCAGGACCTCGGCCACGTTCCAGCGGGTGTTCACGGGTACCAGGGTGTTGCGCAGTTCGTCGTCTGGTGCATGCAGTGACACAGCCAGGGTGATGTTGAGTCCCTCGTTGGCCAACTTGTCGATCGCCGGGACGAGCCCGACCGTCGACACCGTGATCGAGCGCTGCGACAGACCGAGTCCGGCCGGCGACGGATCGATCAACCGGCGCAGCGCGGCCACGAGCCGGCTGTAGTTGGCCAGCGGCTCCCCCATGCCCATGAACACCACGTTCGACAGCCGCCCAGGACCGCCCGGGATCTCACCGCGCGCACTGTCGCGGGCCGCGGCCACGACTTGGTCGACGATCTCGCCGGTGGACAGGTTGCGTTTGAGGCCGCCCTGGCCGGTCGCACAGAACGGGCAGGCCATCCCGCAGCCGGCCTGGCTCGAAACACAGACGGTGATTCGTTCCGGATGCCCGGTCCGGGCCGGGTAGCGCATCAGGACACTCTCGACGAGCGTGCCGTCGTGCAGTTTCCACAGCGACTTGCGGGTGGTTCCGGCGTCGGTCTCCAGGTGCCGGACCTCGGTGAGCAGCGGCGGAAGCAGTGCGGCGGCCAGCTGGTCACGCAACGCCGGGGAGAGATCAGTCATCGCCGCCGGGTCGTTCTCCAGCCGACCGAAGTAGTGCCGGCTGAGCTGATCGGCGCGAAAACCCGGCAGGCCGAGTTCGGTGACGGCCACCCGGCGGGCAGCCTCGTCGAGGTCAGCGAGATGGCGGGGCGGCAAACCGCGCTTGGGAGCGTCGAATACGAGCGGCAGGGAGGTCATGACCGGTCGATTCTCCCATGTTGACCCGGCCGTGCTGCCCAGCTGCCATCGCCGCGGAAGACTCGGCACGGTCAGCGAGCCGCTTCACGGGCGGCCTTGTCGGCCTCGATCTTGACCATCTCGGCGTCGGTCATGGCGAAGGCGACCAGCCAGCTGGCGTCCAGGCGGACGTAGGCGATGCTCCCCCAATCCTCGGGGTCGCTGCCGTAGGTACTGGTGAAGTGCTCGCGCAGCATCTGCTTCTCGGCGCCGTCGAGCAGCACCGCGCGGCCGTGGCAGAAGACGCCGAACCCGTCGCGGGGCGTGAACGACGCGCTGACCGCCGGGCGCGCCCGCAGGTGACGTGCCTTCGGGGAGCCGGCGTCGGTGGTGAAGTACCAGTGCCCGTGCAGGAAGTGACCGTCGACCGCGGACAGCCGTGGCTCGCCGGCCGCGGTGACCGTGGCCAGGTTGAGCACGGCCGGGCTCGGCAGTTCGGCGATCGCCTGCTCGGCGGTCAGCCTGCGCTCCGGGGTCATGATCGCGAGCAGGTGCTGTGATGCTTGCTCGAAGCTGTGATCGAGCAGTTGCTGCACCGCCGTCAGCTCCTCGGTCGTCTCCCACACGGCTCGATCCTCACACGAGGGGCCGACATCGTCATCGCTCCTCGACGCCGCTGACGACGAGGTCGACTCGCTCCCGCGGACGCTGGTCGGCGATGTAGGCCTGCTCCGAAGGGATCCAGTCATCGAACCATCGGGGCATCAGTGCCGCACCATCGCGTTCGAGCGCGCGCGCCAACCGCACGTCAGGCGGGGTTTCCACCCAGATGCGCAGGGCCCACGGCACGTCGACCTCGTTGCGCGTGGCCGACACGCCCTCGAGCACGACGACGGAGCCCGCCGCGATGTCGTGCCAGGGTCCGCCGGCGTCGAGCACCCAGTCCCACTCCTGGTAGCGCGCGTCGTGCCCGTCGCACAGCGGCCGGGCGACCTGAGCGAGGAACCGGTCCCAGTCCCACTCCGCGATTGACGGGCCCCAGAAGTCGTCCACGGAGACGACGGCAGCCCGAGGTATCGCGTCGGCGATGCGGCGGGCCAGCGTCGACTTGCCTGCTCCGCCGGGGCCGTCGACGCCGATCCACGCCACGGCGGACGCTCCGGCGCCGGCCACCCGCACCGCCTCGGCGATCGCGTCGGTCTGGCTGACCCGCCGGGGTGTCACGCTCAGCCGACGGGGGCGAGGCCGGACAGGAGGAGATAGGCGACCGCCGCGCACGGCAGCAGCGAGTCAAGTCGGTCCATCATCCCGCCGTGCCCGGGCAGCAGACTCCCCATGTCCTTGATCTCGAGGTCGCGCTTGATCATCGACTCGCCGAGATCACCCAGCGTCGCGGTGACGACCATGGCCAGCCCGAACAGCAAGCCCTTCCACCACGCCTCATGGAAGGTCAGTGTCATGATCGCGATGCCGGCCGCTGTGCAGAACGCCATCGACCCGGCGAAGCCCTCCCACGTCTTGGCCTTGGACACGATGGGGGCCAGCGGGTGCCGGCCGAAGATCACCCCGGTGACGTATCCTCCGGTGTCGCTGCACACCACGGTCGCCACGAACGCGATGACCCGCGCCGCACCGTCGTGGGGCCGCACCAGGAGCACCGCGAAACCGGCCAGCGCCGGCAGGTAGAGCAGGATCAGCACCGACGCGGCGACGTCGCGCAGGTAGTTCTGGGCGCCGTCAGCGATGCGCCAGATGACGATGCCTCCGACGGTCATCAGCAGCGCGACCACCAGGCCGTCGGTACCCCGCGCCCACGCCGCGGCCAGGAGGGCCACCCCACCTATGACGATCGGGGTGAGCGAGGCCCGCACCCCGGACTGCCCGATCGCCCGGCTCAGCTCGTAACTGCCGTAGACGACAGCGATGCCCACAATGACAGCGAAGCTGGGCCGGTACAGGAACACGCTGGCCAGGATCAGCGCACCGAGGCCGACGCCCACGCCGACGGCGGCGGGCAGGTTGCGTCCGGCGCGTGACTTCTTCGGCGCGAGGTCCCCGGTCGGCCCGGACCAGCTGGGCGGCGGCGGGGCGGGACGCGGCCGCCTGCGTCCGGCCACATGATGCGACCCGCCGCGGCGGTTCGTCCTCACGGCAGCGGCAGAGTCCTGCGCGTCATCTCCGACCGCGTTGTCATTGCCTGCCATCAGACCTCGAGCAGTTCAACTTCCTTGGCCCGGACCGCCTCGTCGACCGAGCCGGTGTACCGCCCGGTCAGCTTCTCGAGTTCGGCTTCGGCTCGGTGCACGTCGTCTTCGCCGGCTTCGTGGTTCTTCGCCAGCTTCTCCAAGGCCTCCTTGGCGTGGCGGCGGATCGACCGGATCGAGACCTTGGAGTCCTCGCCCTTGGACTTGGCCACTTTCACCAGGTCGCGGCGCCGCTCCTCGGTGAGCTGGGGGAAGACGATCCGGATGATCGCACCGTCGTTCGTCGGGTTGACGCCGAGGTCGCTGTCTCGAATGGCTTTCTCTATCGCGTTCAACTGAGAGACGTCGTAGGGCTTGATGACCGCCATCCGCGGCTCGGGAATCGTCACCGTCGCCATCTGCGGGATCGGGGTGGGCGCGCCGTAGTAGTCGACGACGAGGCGGGCGAAGGAGCTCGGCGTGGCCCGGCCGGTGCGAAGACCACCCAGCTCCTCGCGAGCGACGTGCACCGCCTTCTCCATCTTCTCCTCGGCGTCGAAGAGGGTCTCGTCGATCACGGTGCTTCCTTTCACGATCGTGGATACCTGGCGCAGGTATCTGGCGCTTCAGCTGACCAGTGTGCCGATCTTCTCACCACGCACCACACGAGCGATGTTCCCGTCAGCCAGCTGGAAGACCACGATGGGCATCCCGTTGTCGCGGCACAGGCTGAATGCGGTGGCGTCGGCCACCTCGAGCCCGCGGCGCATCACCTCGTCGTAGCCGATCGTGTCGAACTTGACCGCACCCGGGACCTTGCGCGGGTCGGCGTCATACACCCCGTCGACACCGTTCTTGCCGAGCAGCAACACCTGGCAGCCGATCTCCAGCGCGCGTTGGGCGGCGACGGTGTCGGTCGTGAGATAGGGCAGCCCGGCGCCCGCGCCGAAGATCACGACGCGGCCCTTCTCGAGGTGCCGCTCAGCTCGCCGCGGGATGTAGGGCTCGGCGACCTGGCCCATCGTGATCGCGGTCTGCACGCGAGTCGGGACCCCTTCCTTCTCGAGGAAGTCCTGGAGCGCCAAACAGTTGAGCACGGTGCCGAGCATGCCCATGTAGTCGGCCCGGTCGCGGTCCATGCCGCGTTGGCTCAGCTCCGCGCCGCGGAAGAAATTGCCACCACCGACCACGATCGCGACCTGGGTGCCGGCGGCCACGACCTCGGCGACCTGCCGGGCGATCGACTGCACGACGTCGGGGTCGACACCGACCCGGCCGCCGCCGAAGACCTCACCCGACAGCTTGAGCAGCACCCGCCGGTAGACCGGTGGTAACTGACTGGCCGCCGACGCTGGCTCGGTCATCAAGCGGCCCCTCTCGTCGTCGTGCGCTCGGGTCGAACCCTAACCCGCCCCGCGCTCAGGCCTGGCCGACCTCGAAGTGCGCGAACTTGGTGACGGTGACGCCGGCCCCGTCGAGAACCTGCTGCACCGTCTTCTTCGACTCCTGCACCGACTCCTGCTCGAGCAGCACGACCGTTTTGAAGAAGCCGTTCAGGCGGCCTTCGACGATTCGGGACACGGCGGCCTCGGGCTTGCCCTCGTTGCGCGTCGTCTCCTCGGCCACCCGGCGCTCGCCTTCGATGACGTCGGCCGGTACCTCGTCGCGAGTGAGGTACCTCGGGCGCATCGCAGCGACCTGCATCGCGGCGGCGCGGGCTGCCTCGACGTCCCCGCCGGTGAACTCGATGAGAACGCCTACCTGCGGCGGCAGGTCTTTGGCTTTGCGGTGCAGGTAGGTGGCGACTTGACCGTCGAGCTTGACCGCCCGCCGCAGTTCGAGCTTTTCTCCGATGACGATGGCCAGCGCGTCGATGCTCTCGCCGACAGTCTTCCCGTCCTTGAGCGTCTCGCCCCTGAGCGACTCGACGTCGCTGGCCGTCGAGGCGGCGAAGTGCGCGACGATGTCGCCGGCCAGCGACTGGAACTGCTCGTTCTTGGCCACGAAGTCAGTCTCGGAGGCGAGCTCGATCATCGCGCCCTCGGCAGCCGCGACCAGCCCGTTCGTGGCGACCCGGTCGCCCCGCTTGGCGTTCTTGGCCTCGCCCTTGACCCGCAGCACCTCGATCGCGCGGTCGAAGTCACCATCGGCTTTCTCGAGAGCCTTCTTGCACTCCATCATCCCGGCGCCGGTGGCGTCGCGGAGCTTCTTCACGTCAGCGGCGGTGAAATTCGCCATGGGGTATCTCGGATTCCTTTGCGTAGTTGCGATAGTTGATCAAGCAGTCGGTGCCGGCGCGTCGCCGGTGCCGGCGGCCTCGGCGGGCGCAGCGGTCTGCGCTGCGGCGGCGTCGGGGACGACCGGGTCGGCAGCTGCGGCTACCGGGGCTGCCTCGGTGGCAGGGACAACCTCGGTGGCCGAGGCGGCTGCCGCCGGGGCGGCCTCGATGGCCGTGGCGGCTGCCGCCGGGGCGGCAGAGCCTGCAGCAGCATCGGCGGGGGCGCCGGCCGGCTGGAGCAACTCGCGCTCCCACTCCGGCATCGGCTCGTCGGCGGCGAGCTGACCTGGCTCGGGCTTCTCGTCGCGTCCGGCGTTGGCCGCCGCGGCGGCGCGAGCCACCAAGCCCTCGGCTACCGCGTCGGCGATGACCCGCGTCAGCAGCGCGGCACTGCGGATGGCGTCATCGTTGCCGGGGATCTTGTAGTCGACCTCGTCCGGGTCGCAGTTGGTATCCAGGATGGCGATCACCGGGATGTTCAACTTGTGTGCCTCACCGACGGCGATGTGCTCCTTCTTGGTGTCGACGATCCACACCGCGCTCGGGACCCGGCTCATCTCGCGGATGCCGCCGAGCGTGCGCTCGAGCTTGATCTTCTCGCGGGTGAGGATGAGCTGTTCCTTCTTGGTGGCGGTACCGTCCCAGCCGTTCTGCTCCATGGCCTCGAGCTCCTTGAGGCGCTGCAGCCGCTTGAAGACGGTCTGGAAGTTGGTGAGCATGCCGCCCAGCCATCGCTGGTTGACGTACGGCATGCCGACCCGCGTCGCCTGCTCGGCTATGGCTTCCTGGGCCTGCTTCTTGGTGCCGATGAACATGACACTGCCGCCGTGCGCGACCGTTTCCTTGACGAACTCGTATGCCCGGTCGATGTAGGTCAGGGTCTGCTGCAGGTCGATGATGTAGATGCCGTTGCGCTCGGTGAAGATGAAGCGCTTCATCTTGGGGTTCCAGCGGCGGGTCTGATGCCCGAAGTGCACACCGGAGTCGAGCATTTCCTTCATGGTGACGACGGCCATGCCTGTCGTGCTCCTCTGTCGTTCGTGCACGCCAGGGTCCTGTCGGCTCGCGGCGTGCGGCCTCGGTTTGTTGCCGACGGCCCGGGAGGACCGCCTGCCCTGGTACCCGGTGTCGCGGTCAGAGGGCCGATCCCGGCGAATTGCCGGGCGGACCGAGGCTGACCGCCTACCCCTGGCCGTGGCGAGAGAACCGGGCCGGTGGGCGGGCACGCGAAGTCGACCCACATGGTGTGAGCCGCTGTCTGGAGTCTAGCTGGTCGGGGGCTGCGTTTCGAACGCGAGCACTGCGGGCCGGATCGCTCTCGGCATCACGGCTGCTCAGCCAGCAGGCCCTCGCGGTTGGCCTTGGCGGCTGCTTCGGTGCGGCTGCGCACCTTGAGCTTGGCCAGGATGTTGGAGACGTGGACGCTGACGGTCTTCTCACTGATGTAAAGCTGGCTGGCGATCTGGCGGTTCGTGCGGCCTTCGACGAGCAGGGCCAGGACCTCGTGCTCGCGACCGGTGAGCGTTCCCGCGCTGCCCGCCGCGGCCGCCCGCGGGTCGCTGGTCAGGCCGAGGGCCCGGATCTCCGCGAGCAGCGGCTCGGCGCGCAACTGCCGGGCGACGTCGCGGGCCAGCGTGGCCTGCTCGGCGGCCTCGGCCCCGCGTCGCGCTGCGCGCAGGACCGCGGCCAGCCGGGCCCGGCTGCGGGCCAGCTCGATGACGTGGCCGTAGCCGAAGGCCTCGACCGAGCGTTCCCACGCGCCGATGTGCTCGGCCTCCGTGGGCGCTTCGACGTCGGCGAGCCACCGGATGCGCAGCCACTCGGCCTCGAGACGGGTCAGCCAGGCCAGCCCCTCGATGCCGAGCTTGCGGCTCATCGGCAGCCCCTTCTCTGCGCTGGTGCGGCCGTCGTCGGTGAGCCGGTGCGCCCGGGCGATGATCGCGGCCCGTTGCGCCTGCGGAGCCGAACTCACCGTGGCGGCCAGGGTCGCGACCCCCTGCGCGGACAGCCGGATCCGGGCCAGGAACCACGGCTCTTGCCACATGGCCCCGAGGACGGCCACCGCCTCGTCGATGAGCTCGAGAGCGTCGTCGGCGCGGCCCTCTTGCTCGTGGAACTGCACGGCGGCGCTGACCGCGTAGAGCGCCATGCGACCGTCGCGTTCCCACCACGGACGCAGGCTCGGCAGCAGGTCCAGCGCGCTGCGGTCACCGCGACCGGCGGCCACCGCCATGCCGGTGGCGGCCAGCAAAGCCAGGGCCTGGGCCGGCGGTGCCTCGTTGGTGGTGTCGACGGTGCGGGCGGCGTCGTCCCAGTGCCCGCGGGTGTACTGCACCAGGCTCAACATGGCCCGTGATTCGACGGCGTACACGGCCCAGGGGCGACCGACCTCGGCGGCCCGCCGGGTGGCCTCGGAATAGGCGATCTGAGACTGCTCCAGTTCGCCGAGTTCGTAATGCAGCCCGCCGAGGTTGTACCGCGAGCGCACCTCCGCGGCGGCGTCACCGGAGGCCCGGGCGGCCACGGCCACGGCGGCGAGGCGTCGCGCCGCGTCGACCGGGTCACCGACCCGTTGCGCAAGCATGACCAGCGTCGTCTCGGCGTCGGCCACGACTTCGCTGGAGTCGACGGCCCGGCCCATCTCGGCGGCTTGAAGCGCCCAGCGTTCGGCGTCCACCTCGCGGGCGATGATGAGCGCGGTACGCGCGTGCAAGCCGGCCAGCCGGGCGACGAAGAGGGAGGGCTCCTCGGTGGCCACCAGCCGCAGCGCCTCCTCGGTGGCGGCGAACGCCTCGAGGTCGGTCTCGCCGGCCACCGCCGCGAAACCGAGTGCGTAGAGCAGCCGCGCCCGGCCCGCCGGCGCAGCATCGTCGGGCAGCGCATCCAGCGCTTCGCGGGCCAGCCGCAGCCCCCGGTAGGAGCGGCCGGCAGCCACGGCGGCATCGACGAGGGCCATGACCAAGGGAGCGGTGTCCGCCGGGGCGCTCGCGACGCGGGGGGCGAGTTCAAGCGCCGTCTCGTAGTGCCGCATCGCCTCTTGCGGTGCGGCGACTGACATGGCCGCGTCGCCGGCCTGGATGCTGGCGTCGTAGGCGGTGGGCAGATCGTGGGAGGCGCGGGCGTGCCGCGCCATCTCGGCGGCCGAGCCTCCGTCCTGCTTGGCCAGGACAGCCGCGTAGGCGGCGTGCAGGCGTACTCGCTCCCCAGGCAGCAGGTCGTCATAGATCGCCTCGGCCAGCAGCGCGTGGCGGAACGTGTAGCCGCGCCCGCTCGTGGTGGGCTGAAGGATGTGGGCGTCGACCGCGTCGCGCAGGGCGATGTCCAGAGCGCTGCCGCCCATGTCAAGGACTGCCTCGAGCATGTCGTGCGAGACCCGGCGCCCCCCGACGGCCGCGACCCGCACCACCTCGCGGGCGTCGTCGGAGAGCCGGTCCAACCTCACGAGCAGCAGATCGGCGAGCTGCCAGGGCAACTGCTGGGTGTCACGGACCTGCCCGGCGGCCGCCACCAGTTCCTCTGCGAAGAACGCGTTGCCGTCGGCCCGGCTGATGATGCTGCGCAGGTCGTCCTCGTCCATGGGCGCGGTCGGCAGCGACCGGATGAGCGAGCGGACGTCGTCGTTGCCGAGGGGATTGAGGTGCACTCGCTCGACTGCGGGCAGCCGGGACCACTCGGCCAGGGTGGGGCGCAGCGGGTGGCGACGGTGCAGGTCGTCGCTGCGGAACGTGGCGACGATGATCAGCCGCTCGGTGGTGACGCGGGTGAACAGGTAGCCGAGCAGGTCGCGGGTGGCCTGGTCGGCCCAGTGGATGTCTTCGACGACGAGCAGCACGGTCTGCCGCTGGGCGGGCAGGGCGAGCGCTCCGAGCACGGACTGGAACAGCTCGCCCCGGTCGACCCGGTCTTCGGTGCCCCCGACGGCGGGCCCACGTCGCGGCAGCAGCCGCTCGATGGCAGGGAAAGTACCGAGCAACTCCTCGGCCTGCACCGGGTGCTCGGCCGCGTACCGACCGAACGCCTCGGTGAAGGGCAGGTAGGGCGGCGGCGCGTCGCCGAGATCGACGCAGTGCCCGATGAAGGTGAGCACACCCTGCTCGGTGGCAGCGATGACCAGCTCGCTGAGCAGCCGCGTCTTGCCCACTCCGGCGTCGCCGTCGAGGACCACCACGGACGAGACACCCTGACTCGCGTTCTGCACTGCGGCAAGCAGGGTGTCGAGTTCGGCGGCACGTCCTATCAGGGGCGTCATCGACCGGGGCACCTGTCCATCTTCGCGCGGCGCACCGACATCGTCACCGTAGGGTTTACTCGGCGCGCGGCGTGGCGCTCCTGCGGCCGCGCAGCCGCAGCCAGCGGCGCGACGGGGTGACCCGGTGCGGGTTGGTGAGCTGGTCGCGGCGGTAGGCGACCTCGGCCTGCTTCACGTCTGGGTTCATCGTGTCGAGCTCGAACATGGTGTGCTCCTTGGTTGTGTGCGTGCACCAGCTACGTTGCGCGGCTAAGTACGGCCCTGGCATCGGGAGAACTCCCTATATCGGGGGTGTCCGGATTACCTAGATGTAGTTCGACGCTCCGGCAGGCCTCGGCTGTGGACGGCCGGACCTGTTTTCCACAGCTCGGGGCCGGCCTCTGGTCTGGTGGGTGGTCGGCGGCGAGGCTGGCTGCGTGACCGGTGCCGTGCTCGCTTTGGGATGTGCCGTGCTGGTGCTGGCCGGCCCGCCGGCGCCTGGCCCGGCGCAGGTGCCAGCGCCCGCGCCTGCATCCGCGCACGCGACACCGGTGCTGGCGTACCGGGCGCCGGTCGTGGGGGCGGTGGCGGTCATCCGCCCGTTCCAGGCGCCGCCCGGGCCGTATGCCGCGGGGCATCGCGGGGTCGACCTGGTTACCGCGCCCGGCGATGCGGTGCTCGCGCCCGGGTCCGGCCGGGTGCGCTTCGCCGGCGTGGTGGCCGGGCGGGGGGTCGTCGTCATCGAGCATCCGGATGGCGTATCGACCGAGTACGAACCGCTGAGCGTCACGGTCACCGCGGGCGAGCCGGTCCGCCGGGGCCAGCCGATCGGGCGGGTCGGCGGCTCGCACGGCACCTGCCGGCCGAGTGGCTGCCTGCATTGGGGCGCCCGGCGTGACGGAACGTATTTCGACCCGATGACACTGCTGGTGGCGCTGGGGCCGGTGCGGCTGCTGCCCTGGGGTCCTTAGGCGCGGGGATGGGCGCGGGCGTAGGTCTGGCGCAGTCGCTCGACCGACACGTGGGTGTAGATCTGGGTGGTGGCCAGGCTGGCATGGCCGAGCAGCTCTTGAACGGTGCGCAGGTCCGCGCCGCCGTCGAGCAGGTGGGTGGCGGCCGAGTGCCGCAGTCCGTGCGGGCCGAGGTCAGGTGCACCGGGCACGGCCGCGACGCGCCGGTGCACGATCGTGCGGACGGCGCGCGGATCCAGCCGGCCGCCGCGTGCGCCCAGCAGCAGGGCCGCCCCGCTGTCCTCGACCGCGAGCTCAGCTCGGCCCGCCGCCAGCCACTCCTCGAGCGCCCGTTCGGCGGCCAAGCCGTACGGCACGGTGCGTTGCTTGGCTCCCTTGCCCAGCACCCGCAGCACCCGGCGGCCGCGGTCGACGTCGTCGACGTCGAGTCCGACCAGTTCGGCCACCCGGATCCCGGTGGCGTAGAGCAGTTCGACGACCAGCCGGTCGCGGCGGCTGATCGCGCTCGGCGTGTCGCGGTCGGCCTCCATGACCGCGGCCGCCTCGTCGGCGCGCAGGACGGGCGGCAGGGAGCGGTGCGGGCGTGGGCTGGCCAGCAGCGCCCCGGGATCAGCCGGGATGCGCCCCGCCCGGTGCGCCCAGGCGGTGAACGTCCGCAGCGACGCGGCGCGGCGGGCCAGGGTGCTGCGGGCGACGTCGGCGTTGCGCTGGACGGCCAGCCAGCCCCGCAGGGTGCCCAGCTCGATGTCGCCGACGTCGCGGCCGCCGAGCTTGCCGAGGTGCTCGAGGAAACCGGCCGCGTCGCCGAGGTAGGCCCGCACGGTGTGCGGGGACCTGTCCACCTCCAGCCGCAGGTGCCGTTCGTAGGCGTCGAGCGCCTCGCGCATCGGCACGGGCAGCACGGCGCGCACGGCCGCAAGGTCGACCCGCCGCTTCTGCTGCGCCATGAGCCGACCGTGCGGCAGCGCGGGGTCCGGGTCAAGCCGCCACGCACAAGCGGCTCGGCCCGATCTTCGTGCGTCCCGGATGGCTGACGCCGCAACAGCTGTCCGGCGAAGTGTTGCAGTTCGGCCGGCCCGAAACCCGCCGATCCGCCACCACGCACCGTCACCGACGGACGCGATACGCCTTGGGCCCGTCAGGCACGCGCTGTGCGGGGTGTGCGCAGGCGGGCGGCGATGCGGAAGCCGGCGTCGCTGGCCTCCACGAGGCCTGCGAGATCGAGGACCGGCAGTGACCTGATGACCTCGAGCGGGGTGAGGCCGCTGCGTTGCGCGATCTCGTCGGGTCGGGCCGGGCGGCGGCTGGGCAGTCCGTCGAACACCCGCCGCGCGACGGGGTCGAGAAGGTCGAGTTCGGCGCGCACATCCCCGCCTGGTGCTGCGGCGGCCTGCCGCTCGTCGGCCCCGATGCCGTCACCCACTGCTCCGACCACCGCCAGCACGTCGTCGACACAGGTGACGAGCAGGGCTGGATCGGGCTCACGCCGCAGGAGCTCGTGACAGCCGGCAGACATGGGCGAGGTGACCGGGCCGGGTACAGCCATGACTGGCCGGCCGAGGGTGTAGCAGTGATGCGCGGTATTCGCGGCACCCGAGCGCCGGGCCGCCTCGACCACGACGGTGCCCGTGGACAACGCGGCGATAAGCCGGTTGCGGGTGAGGAAACGGTGCCGCTGCGGCGCGGCGCCGGGTGGGCTCTCGGAGATCACCAGCCCGGATTCGGCGGCGCGGCTGAACAGTGACGCATTGCCGTCCGGGTACGGCCGGTCCAATCCACCGGCCGACACGATCACGGTCTGCCCGCCAGCGGCCAGAGCAGACCGGTGGGCGACCGCGTCAATGCCGTACGCGCCACCGGATACCACCACCACGCTGCGGGCGGCCAGGCCATAACTGAGGTCGGCAGTGACGTTCTCGCCGTAGGGCGTCGCGGCGCGCGAGCCCACGATCCCCACCGAACGCACGCCGAGCGAAGCGAGATCACCCGGGCCTTTGACCCACAGGGCCAGCGGAGGCATCGGCTCCCCGGACTCATTGACTCGTCGTTCGCCCGCTTCGAACATTCGGGTTCGCGCCCGGGCCGTGCTTTCCAGCGCGGCCAGCGCGAAGTGCGGCCAGTCCGACGATTCAGGCACGACGAGCCGGATGCCGTGGCGCTGTGCGGCCTCGAGGTCGGCCTGCGGGTCGGCGTGCTCGCGGCGCGCGGCTGTGGCGGCGGACACCTCCGGCGAGCTGGCGCCGTCGCGGATGGCCCGCGCCGCGGCGACGGGACCCAACCGGCGCACCCAGTCCCACACCGGGATGCAGGCGGGCTCGGCCACCCGGCTGAGGAACGCGCGTGCGAGCAGGATCTCGTCGGTGGCTACGCCGCCCATGCGCCACTGCTCCCGGTGCGGAAGTACAGCGCCTCGGCGACGTCGCCGGAGTCGGGACTGGCCCGGCCGGCCAGATCGGCCACCGTCCACGCCAGCCGCAACACCCGGTCGAAGCCGCGGGCACTGATCTCCCCGCGCTGGAGGTAGGTCTCGGCAGGCGCGAGCGCCGCGTGCGGCAGCGCCCAGGGCGCAGCCCGCAGCGCGGCACCCGGGACCGCACCGTTCATACGCCACGGCGTATGGCGCCACCGCTCGGCCGCCGCCGCGCGGGCACTCGCCACC
>JALYVG010000078.1 GCA_030853345.1 Actinomycetota bacterium
GCGCTTCTTGGACGATTCGGTATGCCGACACATCAACCGTCGGTGGCAGTGCGCGGGGATCCCCCTCGCGAGTGACCGTGACGTCCAGCCCAGAGAGGGCCATGCTTTCCGCGAGATGGGGCAGCTGGTCCAGCCCGGGGCGGGGGCTGAGTTCGTCGGGATCGCCGGATTGCCGGAGGAAGCCGAGCAGGCGGTGTAATTCTTCGACGGCTTGGCGGCTGGAGGCTTCGATGGAGGCCAGTGCCGCGCTGGCGCGGTCGGGGTTCTGGTTCATGATCAGTCGCGCGGCGCCGGCTTGCACGCCCATCACACTCACGTGGTGCGCGACCACATCGTGCAGTTCGCGGGCGATGCGCACCCGTTCGTCGAACACGGCTCGCTGCGCGTTCTCCTCTCGTTGCTCCTCGAGCGCGACAGTTCGTTGCACAAGCATCGCGGCGCGTCGACGGCCTGCACCGATGGTGCTCCCGAGTGCCCACATCGCGACCGCCAGCACCAGGTAGAACAGCAGCGCGAAGAACTCGAACAGCGCCAGATTGGGCGGCGACCCACCGGAGGTCTGGACGGTCAGCTCACGGTAGAGCTCGCCCATGATCGCGGTCAGGCAGGCGCCGCAGACCCAGTGCCGCCATCGCGCACCGCCGTATGCGGCCGCGCTGAACAGCGCGACCGATAGCGCGATGGCCGTGACTGTGGGCTCCTGCGCCTTCAGCCACACCCGGGAGCACACGAAGCCCACCGTGCATACCAGCGCGACGGCCAGCGGCGCGCGCCTGCGGGCGGCCAGCGGGGCGACCGAGATGACCAGCCCGGCCAGTTCGACCAGCACGGACGGCGCAGAGAATGACGGGTCGGCCCACTTCGAGGTCGAGATGGCAACGCGGGAGGAGACGACGGAAAGAGCGAGCAGGGCGCAGGCAAGCGCGATGTCGGTGATTCCCGGGTGGGCTCTCAACCACGTCCGGACGCGAAGCGCGGGCTCGAACACGAGCTAAAGGTAACCACTGAGGGCCGGAAGTCCATCGGTCCGACGGCTGGCCGACCTCTGTCGAAAGGCTGAGGGAACGGCGCTGCCGCCTGCCGGACGAGGGAGGCAGATGCGGCCGCTCGGGCGATGTGTTCGACCTGGCTGGCGATGCAGGCTGCCTTTCATGTTGCACATCACTGCCGACGGGCTCACGAAGGATTTCGGCCGGACGCGCGCCGTCGATAACGTCAGCTTCGAGCTGCGGCCGGGGCGGGTCGTTGGATTTCTCGGCCCCAACGGCTCCGGGAAGACAACGACGCTGCGCATGCTGCTCGGTTTGGTGCGACCGACCGCCGGCCGCGGCCTGTTCGACGGCAAGCCCTATGCCGATCTTGCCCGGCCCGGCACGCAGGTCGGGGCGCTGCTCGAGACCGGATCCGCGCACCCCGATCGCACCGCGGCCAACCACCTCCGTGTGCTCGCCGTCGAGCGGGGCGTCCGGTGCGAGCGTGTCCCCGAGGTGCTGGCCCTGGTCGGCCTCGCCGACGTGGCCAATCGCCGGGTCCGTAGCTTCTCCCTCGGCATGCGGCAGCGACTGGGCCTGGCCGGTGCCATGCTCGCCGATCCGCAGGTGCTGATTCTGGATGAGCCGACGAACGGGCTCGATCCGGCCGGCATCCGATGGCTGCGTGAACTGCTACGTGACCTGGCGGCCGCCGGGCGCACCGTCGTGGTGTCCAGCCACCTGCTGGCCGAGGTCGCGCAGACCGTCGATGAAGTGATCATCCTTGATCGTGGACGGTTGTGCGCTCACCGCGCTATGGCGGACATCCCGTCGCTCGAGCAGTTCTTCCTGGAACAGACCGGCGCGGCGGCGGTGCAGCGGTGAACGCCGTCCTGCGCGCGGAACTTCTGCGCCTGCGCACCGTCCGTGCCCCGTACTTGATGGTGCTGGTCGTGCTGGTGGCGATAGTCACCAATGCCATCCCGCTCGGCAACGCTCACGGATTGAGGCCGGGTGAGCTGACCAGCAATCTGCGCGGGCTGCTGCAGATCGCCACGTTCTTCGCGGGGATCAGCGCCGCGCTCGGCGTCGGCGCCGCGTTCCAGCGCGGGGAAGTGGCCGTGACCTACACCGCCCATCCCCGTCGCGCCTTCGTTGCCACTGGGCACTCGATCGCCTACGCCGGCATAGGAGCGGTGCTCGCGGCCCTGGGCGCCGCGGTAGCGACCGCGATCATGCTTCCGCTCGCCGCCGGCAACGACGTCGCCTCCGGCCTCTCCGGCCTGCGGCTCACAAGCATGATCGCGGCGACCGCGGTGTGCGGTGCGATCTTCGGCGCCATCGGCGCGCTGGTCGGAACGGCTCTGCGGAACTCGACAACCGCGGTCGGCGCAATGGTCGCCGTGCAATTCCTGGACACGTTCGTCAGCCAGGCCGGCTCGGCTGGCCGCACAATCGGCGCCTACCTCCCGGTCCACCTCGTGGGCTCAGCAACCGGCGCGGCCGGCCCGGTCTCCGCACCGGCCGCAATCGGTCTGCTGCTGCTGTATGTCGCCGGCCTGGGCGCCCTCGTCCGACGCCTGGCGCTCTACCGGGACCTGACCTGACTTCTGCGCCGGCGGCCTTGAGGCGCCCGCACCGACGCCGACCCGAACAACGAGAAAGGAAGAAATCCGATGCTCCTTTACGACGACACGGCCACCAAAGCGCTGCACGCCGCAGCAGATGAGGCCCGACGCTTCGGCACAGACGGGTACGAGACTCCGCACGTCCTGCTCGGGCTGCTGCGGACGGCCGACCCGGTCACGCAGACGGTGACCGCCGACCGTCCGCAAGTTACCGAGGACGCCGTCCGTAGCGCGCTGGGCGCCCCTTCCAGGCAGCCGCTTCAGAACGGCACCGTCGAGGCACCGAACCGCCGGTTGAGGCGGGAACCCGCGGCAGAGTTCCGGCAGGCAGCGCGGCGCTTCACCGCGAAGTGGCGGCCCTTGGTGCGCAACCGGCAGCTGGCCTCGGGACGGAAGCTCGGCACCGGTGAACTGTGGCTGACCGTGCTCGAACGAGACGCTGCCTCGGCCCGCCTCCTCTCCTCCCTCGAGGCCCCGCCGGACCGGCTCCGCCCGCTGGTGCTGGCAACGATGGTTAGCGACGGCGCGCCGGTGCCCGTCTGGCCGACCGAGCTGCCCGCCGGGTCCTTCCGGCGGCTGCTCGACCGCCTGTTCGGCTCAGGCGGGCGGCCGTGACCGCCACAACCGACGTCCTCACGGAGGCGGTGCAGGCAGCGGCCCGTTCTGTTGCCCGGCGCGGGATTGGCTTCGTGGTAGGCGCGTTCGCCGGATCCCAGACCGTCGTGCATGCCGCTGGTCCGGTCAGCGGCTCCAGCGGGCACACCGCGCTGTGGCACAACGGCGGGACGAGCGGCTTCGCCAGCTACGTGGCTCTGATGCCGACAGCCAACGCCGGCGTCGTTGTCCTCGCTGACCGAGCACGGTCAGTCGACCGCCCCGGCGTCCGCCTGCTGTCCACCCTCACCGAGACGGCTCGGCATGTGTAGCCATGAGGCATGCGACGGGCCGTCCATGCACGTCGTAGCGCCGACGACCTTCGTCGCCCCGACGCTGCAACCCTCGGTGCGCGACCTGGCCCTGCGGGGTGCGGGGTTGCCTCGGCCAGGTTTCGGCGTTGCTCAGCCGGATGACATCGACGCCGCCGATCCGCTGACGGGTCCCGCCCAGTTGTTCGTCTGGTGCCTGGCCGTCGGCTGGACGGCGCTGCGGATGTCGGCGCGCGCAACCACCGCCCTGGCGGGCACCCGTCGGCCACCGATGACTTTTCGCACTCGGGTCAACTCGGGGTCAGCCTGACTTGCGAGGCGAGGCCGGGCGGGTCGATTCACGTGTGAGGACAGCGAGAAGAACCAGCGCGACGCCGGAAGCGATGACGATGATCCAGCCCGGTGTGAGTGCACCCTCGAGGTCTGACGGGCGTGCATCGCCCTCCGACGAGAGCACCGAACCGAGCAGTCCGCCGGCGACAGCGATACCGACGGCAGCACCGAGCTGTCGTGCGG